>CAZCKZ010000138.1:0-5333 GCA_964499395.1 uncultured Gallionella sp.
ACGAAACTTCAAAACTATGCTTTAGCAAAAAATAATACCCTTATTACTTGTAATGTCAAATACTTTACGCGTTATCCATACTTTAGTAACACATTAGTTGTTCGGTTAGAAATACATAGGCAGTCAGTCATTCTGAAGATCAGTGACGAAGGTAATGGTCAAACACGTGAGGTCTGTATCGACAGTAATTACCGTGTGATAAATTAATCCTAATCCGCTACATGACCGTCCGGTTCCGGGCATTGAATCTTCAGTACTGAATTACTGAAATGGGCACACAGCAGACATTTGTGATCTCATGATCAGCTAAAGCATTACTAATACCTGCTTTGGTTGGTTAGCTGCCCTACACTACTTGATATCCACCCTTTTAGTCACCGAAAAGTCACCCAAAAGTCCCCATTGAAAAAGAAAAAGGAGCTAGACTATTAACCTAACTCCTTGATTTGTTGGTGCGCCCGGAGCGATTCGAACGCCCGACCCCTTGGTTCGTAGCCAAGTACTCTATCCAGCTGAGCTACGGGCGCGCACTATAAGTTACCTTGGCGGAGAGGGAGGGATTCGAACCCTCGATACAAGTTTAAGCTCGTATGCGCCCTTAGCAGGGGCGTGCCTTCGACCTCTCGGCCACCTCTCCGAAGGCCGCGCATAATAGAGTAACCTACCTGAAAGGTCAAACGATTATGCGTCTTCCTGGTCGAGACCGAAGGCTTTGTGCAACACACGCACAGCGAGTTCCAGGTATTTTTCGTCTATGACCACGGAGATTTTTATTTCCGATGTCGAGATCATCTGGATGTTGATACCCTCTTCCGCGAGTGTGCGGAACATCTTGCTGGCAATGCCGACATGCGAGCGCATCCCGACACCAACCACGGATACCTTGGCCGCCCTGTTATCGCCGATTACTTCGCGTGCACCAATGTGCGGTTGCACTTTGCTCTTCAGAATGTCCATCGCCTTGGCAAACTCGTTTCTATGCACGGTGAACGAGAAGTCGGTGGCACCATCCTCACCGACGTTCTGGATGATGATATCCACGTCGATATTGGCATCGCTGACAGGGCCCAGAATCTGGTAAGCAATACCGGGTTTGTCGGGTACGCCCATCACGGTGATTTTTGCTTCATCGCGGTTGAATGCGATTCCGGAAATGATTGCTTGTTCCATTTTGTCGTTATCCTCAACAGTAATCAGCGTGCCTTCGCCTTCTTCTTCAAAACTCGACAGCACGCGCAGCTTGACCTTGTATTTACCCGCAAATTCCACCGAACGAAGTTGCAGCACCTTGGAACCCATGCTGGACATCTCCAGCATCTCCTCGAAGGTGATGCTCTTCAGGCGGCGCGCCTCGGGAACCACACGCGGATCGGTGGTGTATACGCCATCCACATCGGTATAGATCTGGCATTCGTCGGCGCGCAGCGCGGCTGCGATCGCCACACCCGTGGTATCCGAACCGCCGCGGCCCAGCGTGGTGATGTTGCCCTGTTCGTCAACACCCTGGAATCCCGCCACCACGACGACGCTGTCATCCTCCAGATCGTCACGGATATTCTGTTCATCGATGCTGACGATGCGCGCTTTGGTGAAAGCGCTGTCGGTGAGTATCTTGACCTGCGCGCCGGTGTAGCTCCTGGCTTTCACTCCTTGTTCCTTGAGCGCCATCGCGAGCAGCCCGATGGTGACCTGTTCGCCGGTCGAGACGATCACGTCCAGTTCGCGCGGATCAGGATGCTTCTGTATTTCGTGGGCGAGCGCCACCAGACGATTGGTCTCGCCGCTCATTGCCGAGACCACCACCACCACCTGATGCCCGAGTGCCTTGAATTTAGCGACGCGCCGTGCCACGTTCTTGATGCGTTCCGGATTGCCGACCGATGTGCCGCCGTACTTCTGGACTATGAGTGCCACGTTTTTTGCATGCCTGACTAGAAAAGAGGCGCGATTTTAGCTCAATTGGCCGAAAAAAACGAGGCAGCCACTTTGGCCAAGCGATTTTTCCGGCATCGTTTATCGATTCCGGAGAGTGCTAAACTGCAGTCACCAGAGTTGTCTAACCGGACGATCCCTATGCCAGAAATCATTTCGCGCAGCATCCCCCCCTCAGCCGCGCAACGCTTGCGCGAAAGCGGTTATTCGCCGGCCCTGGCAAATATTTTCGCTGCGCGCGGAATCACGGATGGCAATCAATTGGATACCGCCCTTTCCGGACTGCTGCCTTTCGACAATCTGAAAAATGCCGCTGAAATGGCACGCTTGCTGGCTGACGCGATTGCAGCACAGAAAAAACTCATGGTCATCGCCGACTACGATGCCGACGGTGCGACTGCCTGCGCGGTGGCCGTACGCGGCTTGCGTGCCTTCGGTGCGCAAATCGATTTCATCGTGCCGAACCGCTTTGAGTACGGTTACGGGCTGACACCGGAAATCGTCCGGCTTGCTGCAAAATACAATCCTGATATTTTAATCACCGTCGACAACGGCATCGCGAGCGTGGAAGGCGTGGCCGAGGCAAACCGGCTGGGCATGCAAGTCCTGGTCACCGATCATCACCTGCCCGGCGACACGCTGCCGGATGCGGCCTGCATCGTCAATCCCAACCAGCCCGGCTGCGCGTTTCCCAGCAAGAATCTGGCAGGCGTCGGCGTGATGTTCTATGTGCTGCTCGCATTGCGCGCCGAGCTGAGATCACGCGGGGCTTTTGACGAGGCATCCACCCACACCCTTTCCCCCAGCCCGCCTGCGGGAGAGGGTGGCGCGCAGCATCGGGAGAGGGACGGGAGAAAAGAACCTAACCTCGGCAATCTGCTCGACCTGGTCGCATTGGGAACAGTCGCCGATGTGGTCAAACTGGACCAGAACAATCGCATTCTGGTGCAGCAGGGACTGCAGCGCATCCGCGCGGGACGTGCCTGTGCCGGTATCAACGCGCTGTTTCAGGCAGCAAAGAAGATACCGGCGCGTGCATCCAGCCAGGATTTGGGCTTTACCGTCGGGCCGCGCCTGAATGCGGCCGGCAGGCTGGACGACATGAGTCTGGGCATCAACTGTCTGTTGACCGATGATGCATCTACCGCGCAGCAGATCGCGGCCAGACTGGACGCGCTCAATCGGGAGCGGCGCAGCATCGAAACAGGCATGCAGGACAATGCGCTGGCGTCACTGGAAAGTGTCGATCCGTCCGCCGGCTTCAGTCTCGTACTGTTTGATGAATCCTGGCACCAGGGCGTGATCGGCATTCTTGCATCGCGTCTCAAGGATAAATTTCATCGCCCGACCATCGCATTCGCCAGATCCAATGATGGAGAAATAAAAGGCTCCGGTCGTTCCATCGCCGGACTGCATCTGCGCGATGCGCTCGATCTGGTCAGCAAACGCCATCCCGCGCTGATCAGGAAATTCGGCGGCCATGCCGCTGCGGCGGGTTTGAGCATCGCCGAAGCCGACTTCGGTGACTTTGTCGCCGCCTTTGAAGAAGTCGCCGGCAGCCTGCTCGATCAGAGCGACCTCGCGCAACGCATCGAAACCGACGGCGCGCTGGATGCCGCCGAAATGAATCTGGAAATCGCTCATTTGCTGGATGGGCAAGTGTGGGGACAGGGCTTTCCCGCCCCGCAATTCAGCGATGATTTCATTGTCAGGAACCAGCGCGTGGTCGGCGAAAAACATCTCAAACTGCGGCTTAACAATCAAGGAAAACTCCTTGAAGCGATTTTGTTCGGACACAACGAGCCATTGCCCGAGCGTATCCATGCCGTGTACAGCCTGAGCGTCAATGAATACAATGGCACGCAGAGCCTGCAGCTTATTGTCCGGCACTGGCAGAACGCAAAGGGTTAGCAATGGAAACTGTGTTCGTACTAAACAACGGCATCGAAACCTGGCCGCAGTTCCTTACCAGCCTCGCCATCGGTTTGCTGATCGGGCTGGAACGCGAGCGCACTCCATCGGCCAAGGCCGGGCTGCGCACGTTTGCGCTGGTCGCGCTGTTCGGCACGCTGTCCGCGCTGCTCTCCACAAAACTCGGCACTCCCTGGCTGCTGATCGCCGGTCTGCTTGCCGTGGCCGGCATGATCATCGCGGCATACCACAACAAGCCCGCCGAAGCAGAGGATCCGGGCACCACCACCGTCATCGCGTTGCTGCTGTGCTACGGGCTGGGTGCGATGGTCTGGTACGGGCTGCCCAAACTTGCCGTGATGCTGGCAATTGCGGTCACCGCCCTGCTCTATTTCAAACCCGAGCTGCGCGGCATGTCGCAGCGACTCACGCGCAGCGACCTGGTCGCCGTCCTGCAATTTTCCGTGCTGACTTTTATCGTGCTGCCGATACTTCCCGACCAGAACTACGGTCCATACAACGCCTTCAATCCGCATCAGGCCTGGCTGATGGTGGTGCTGATCTCCGGCATCAGCCTGGCCGGTTATGCCGCGCTGCATGTGGTGGGAACCCGCTATGGCGCGCCGCTGCTGGGATTCTTCGGCGGTCTTGTTTCCAGCACCGCGACCACGCTGCTCTATGCAAGAAACAGCAGGAACAATCCGGCCATGTCGCAAATTGCCGCCTCGGTCATCGTGATTGCCAGCATGGTGGTATTGCTGCGTCTGATGGTGCTCAGTTCGGTGGTCGCCTATGGCGCAGTTCCCGGGCTGATGCCGGTGCTTGCGGGCGGCTTCCTGCTCGGCCTGGTCGTCGCGCTGTACAACTGGCGCAATAGGATCAAGACAACAAAACTCAACATCCCGGAAATGCCAAATCCCGCCGAACTGCGTACCGCCCTGGGCTTTGGTTTGCTCTATGTGGTCGTATTGCTGGGTGCGGCATGGATGCAGGATTTTGCGGGTAGTCGCGGCCTGTATGCGGTGGCTTTGGTGTCCGGATTGACCGATGTCGATGCAATTACGCTCTCCAGCCTGCGCCTGTTCAATCTCGGGCAATTGAGCGAACACCAGGCGGTTACCTCGATCGCGATCGCTTTCATTGCCAACCTCGCCTTCAAATTCGGCATGGTTATATTCATCGGCGGAAAAAATCTCGCCAAGTATGTCGCGACCGGTTTCGGGGCAATCGCTTTGGGAGTGCTGATCGGGCTGGTTGCGTTATAATCCTGCCCCTCGCAAGCAAGCGACAAAACTCATTCGTCTCTGGAAATTCGTTCTTCGGGATGGCAGGCTGGACACGGCGATGTGTAACATGTGGGGCGGGCAAGCCTGCTGCTTCGCGCTCCCGCACTCGGAGGGCTTCGCCCCACCGTGTCGCGCGAGCACCGCAAGGAGCCGCGCATAACCAGCGACTTGCCCGCTTGCGGGCTTAGTCGAATGGCTAGTAGT
>CAZCKZ010000139.1:0-5327 GCA_964499395.1 uncultured Gallionella sp.
ATGGCAAGATCATCCAGGAGCTGGAAGGCGTGTTTCGCGGCGCGGGCTGGAACGTCATCAAGGTGGTGTGGGGCAACCAGTGGGATCGCCTGCTTGCCAAGGACAAGAATGGCCTGCTGCAAAGGCGCATGCAGGAAGCGGTGGACGGCGATTACCAGACCTATAAATCGAAGGACGGCGCGTATGTGCGCGAGCACTTCTTCGGCAAATATCCGGAATTGCTGGAGATGGTTGCGGATATGTCCGATGAAGAAATCTGGCGGTTGAATCGCGGCGGTCACGATCCGCGCAAAGTATTTGCCGCTTATGCGGCGGCCAGCAAACACACCGGCCAGCCGACCGTGATTCTTGCCAAGACCGTCAAGGGCTATGGCATGGGCGTCGCGGGCGAAGGCCAGAACATCACCCACCAGCAAAAGAAAATGACCGGTGAAGTGCTGCTCAAATTCCGCGACCGTTTCAATATCCCGCTGACCGACGAGCAGGTTGCCAGCCTGAATTTCTACCGTCCTCCCGAGGACAGTCTGGAGATGAAATATCTCAGGGAACGCGGCAAGGTCATGGGTGTGGTTCCGCAGCGCAAACCGGTCAGCGAACCGCTGCAGATACCCGGCCTGGATGCTTTTGATGCGTTGCTGAAGGGCACCGAAGATCGCGAAATCTCCACCACGATGGCATTCGTGCGCATGCTCGGCATTCTGGTGAAAGACAAGAATATCGGCAAGCGGGTTGTGCCGATCGTGCCGGACGAGTCGCGCACTTTCGGCATGGAAGGCATGTTCCGCCAGCTCGGCATCTATTCGCAAGTCGGCCAGCTCTATACGCCGCAGGATGCCGATCAGCTGATGTTCTACAAGGAAGACCAGAACGGGCAGATCCTGCAGGAAGGCATCAACGAGGCCGGCGCGATGTCGTCGTGGATCGCCGCCGCCACCGCTTACGCCAACCACGGTGTGGCGATGCTGCCGTTCTATATTTACTATTCGATGTTCGGTTTCCAGCGTGTTGGCGATCTGGCCTGGGCTTCCGGTGACTTGCGCGCGCGCGGCTTCCTGCTTGGCGGCACCGCAGGCCGCACCACGCTGAACGGCGAGGGTTTGCAGCACGAAGACGGCCACAGCCACCTGATGTCGGCAACCATTCCGAACTGCATGTCCTACGACCCGGCATTTGCCTATGAACTTGCCGTGATCATTCACGACGGCATGCGCCGCATGTATGTCGAACAGCAGGACGTGTTCTACTACCTTACCGTGATGAACGAAAATTACGCCCATCCGGCAATGCCGAAAGGCGCGGAAGCGGGCATCATCAAGGGCATGTATCTTTTCAAGGGGCAAGAGAAGAAAGGCAAGGCGAAAGGCGGGCAGCCGACGGTCCAGTTGATGGGCAGCGGGACGATATTGCGCGAGGTGATCGCGGCGGCGGATCTGCTGGAGAAGGACTTTGGCGTCGCATCGGACATCTGGAGCGTGACCAGCTTTACCGAATTGCGCCGCGACGGGATGGATTGCGAGCGCTGGAACATGCTGCATCCGGAGGCCAAAGCGCGGGTCAGCTATGTCGAACAGTGCCTGTCCGGACGAAGCGGCCCGGTGATCGCCGCAACCGATTACATGCGCTCGTTCGCCGACCAGATTCGCGGTTTTCTGCCCGGGCATTTCAAGGTGCTGGGTACGGATGGTTTTGGCCGTTCCGACACGCGCAAGAAACTGCGCAAGTTTTTTGAGGTTGACCGTCACTACATTGCCGTTGCGGCACTCAAGGCATTGGCCGACGAAGGCACGATCAAGGCCGGCGAAGTCAGCAAGGCGATCAAGCTTTACAAAATCAATCCTGACAAACCCAATCCGACGACCGTTTAAGGTTGGGAGGAGACACACTGTGGCTGAAATAAAAAAAGTACTGGTGCCGGATATCGGCGATTACAAGGATGTGAGCATCATCGAGGTGATGGTGAAAGCCGGCGACACGATCAATGCCGAAGACAATCTGGTGACGCTGGAAACCGACAAGGCGGCGATGGATGTGCCGTCTCCCTATGCCGGCGTGATCAAGGAAATGAAGGTCAAGGTCGGCGACAAAGTGTCGCAGGGTTCGCTGATTTTGCTGATGGAAAGCAGTGCTGCGGCAGGTGCGCAACAGGCCACGCCGGCCGTCACAGCAGCAGCACCGTCTGCACCGGCGGCAGCTCCGGTTGCGGCAAAGCCTGCAGCTGCGCCGGTGACCTCCCAAGTGCCGCAACCTGCGGTGATGATGGATGCAGCGACGGGTAAAGCCCACGCCAGCCCCGCGATACGGCGCTTCGCCCGTGAACTGGGCGTGCAGATCGCACAAGTCAAAGGCAGCGGCGAAAAGGGCCGTGTCACCAAAGACGATGTGCAACAATTCGTCAAGACCGCGCTCGCGCAACCGCGCGGTGCAACCGGCAATGGCCTGCAGGTATTGGCATCACCGGTGGTGGATTTTGCCAAATTCGGCGCGATCGAGACTCGGCCGCTGTCGCGGATCAAGAAGATCTCCGGCGCGAATCTGCATCGCAACTGGGTGACCATCCCGCACATTACGCAGTTCGACGAAGCCGATATCACCGAAATGGATGCTTTCCGCAAGGAACTGGGCGCGGAATACGCCAAACAGAACATCAAGATCACACCGCTGGCATTTTTGGTAAAGGCGGTTGTCGTGGCACTGCAGCAGTTTCCGGAATTCAATGCGTCGCTGGATGCCGATGGCGAGAATCTGGTGCTGAAAAAATATTTCCACATCGGCGTGGCGGTCGATACGCCGGATGGATTGATGGTGCCGGTGCTGCGCGATGCGGACAAGAAAGGCATCGTGCAGATTGCCAGGGAACTCGGCGAGATCAGCGCGCGCGCTAGAGAGAAGAAGATCGCTGCAGCCGAGATGCAGGGCGGCTGCTTCTCGATTTCCAGCCTGGGCGGGATAGGCGGCACGGCCTTCACCCCGATCATCAATGCGCCGGAAGTGGCAATACTCGGCGTGTCCAAGGCCGTCATCAAGCCGATGCACCAGGATGACACCTTTGTGGCGCGCTTGATGTTGCCGTTGTCGCTGTCATATGATCATCGCGTGATCGACGGCGCGGCTGCTGCGCGCTTCATCGTGTTTCTCTCGCAAGTGCTGGCGGATACCCGCCGCCTGGCACTGTAATCCCCGACGTTGCAATCAGTGAACAAAACAGCAAGCGGTATTCCTGTCGGCATCCTGGGCGGGACGTTCGACCCGATACATTACGGGCATCTGCGTCTTGCCGAAGAGATGCTGGAACTGGCAAATCTCCGCCAGATCCTTTTCATCCCCGCCGGTACGCCGCCGCATCGCGATGCGCCACAGGTGTCCGCGCTGCATCGCAGCGCGATGGTGCGGCTGGCGATTGCCGATCAGCCGGCTTTTGTGCTGGATGACCGCGAAGTCGCGCGCACCACGCCGTGTTATACCGTGGATACGCTGCGCGAATTGCGCGCAGAGCTGGGCTCGGTCCAACCGCTGTGTTTGCTGATGGGCAGCGATGCTTTTTTGCAATTGGACACATGGCACGAATGGGAACAATTGTTCGAGCTGGCGCATATCGTGGTGGGTTACCGCCCCGGTTTTACGCTGGAGGACCGCATTCACACCGCCAACCCGGTATTGCGCCGGCACTATCATCAGCGCTTGTGCGCTGCCGGCGCATTATCGAAACAGCCGGCCGGCGGGGTTGCCGAACTGGCCATTCCCAAGCTGGAGATCTCCGCCACGCTGATACGCAGCCGCGTTGCGGAAAATCGCAGCATACGCTATCTGCTGCCCAACAAGGTGGCCGATTATATTCATCAACATCATCTATACGAGCATGCTAAATACTGAAGAAAAAACCAAAGCCGTCGTCGCCGCACTTGAAGACGTCAAGGCACAAAATATCACCGTGATCGACACCAGCAAACTCAGCCCGATGTTCGAGCGCATGGTCATTGCCAGCGCCAATTCGACTCGGCAGACCAAGGCGCTTGCCGACAACGTGGTGGTCAAGCTCAAGGAGCTCGGCGAAAAAATCTATGGCCGCGAGGGTGAAGAAAGCGGCGAGTGGATACTGGTGGATCTCGGCGAAGTGCTGGTGCACATCATGCAGCCTGCCATCCGCGACTACTATAATCTCGAGGAGCTGTGGAGCAAGGCACAGGCGGCGCGGCCGAAGCTGGCCAAGCCGGTCTGACCCCGCGATTGAGATGTTCCTGGAATGAAGCTCATCATCATATCCGTCGGCCACAAAATGCCTGACTGGATAACGGCGGGCTTCAACGAATATGCGAAGCGCATGCCGCGCGAAGCGCAAATTTCGCTGCTGGAAATCAAACCCGAGCCGCGCACCACCGGCAAGAGCACGGCACAGATCATGGAGGCCGAAGCCCGGCGCATCTTCGCCGCCCTGCCGCAAAACTGCCGGCGCATCGCGCTGGATGAGCATGGCATTCAGTCAACCACCAGGCAGCTTGCGGCGCAGATGCAGGACTGGATGCGCGAAGGCAACGATGTTGCCTTCATCATCGGCGGCGCTGACGGCTTGCATGAATCGGTCAAACAGGCCGCACAGCAATTGCTCGCGCTGTCTGCGCTCACGCTGCCGCATGCGCTTGCAAGGGTATTGCTTGCAGAACAGTTATATCGTGCGCACAGCATGATGCACAATCATCCCTATCACCGTGAATAAAAACCCGGGATTTATTCCAACTACCGTGCCGCTCAAAAATTCGCTTGCTTGTATGTCCACATCTTTAGATATGCGGCACTGCGCAGAATTTTGCGCGCACCGCATTTGGGCATGCGCGGGGATTTTTGGGTTATCCTTGTTGCCATGATTTCCCAGCCACGCATCTACCTTGCCTCGCAAAGCCCGCGCCGCCGCGAATTGCTCAAGCAAATCGGCATCAACTTCGAGATGTTGCTGCTGCGCTCCGATCCGCGCCGAAATCTGGAAGTGGACGAGACCCCCCATGCCGGCGAGCAGCCGGAGAGCTATGTCAGACGGGTCGCCCAGGCCAAGGCGGAAGCGGGTTATGCCGCACTCATGTTTCGCAACCTTCCGTCGTTCCCGGTTTTGGCCGCCGATACGACTGTCTCGCTGGAAAACAATATATTCGTCAAGCCGGAAAACGCAGAACATGCGGTTGACATGCTGCGCCAGCTTTCCGGAACAGAGCACCAGGTGCTTAGCGCGGTTGCAATCGCTTTGGAGGAGCATGTCGAAGTTGCGCTTTCCACTTCCACGGTGCGCTTCGGTACGCTCAGCGAAGAGCGTATCCGCCGCTACCTGCTTACCCGCGAAT
>CAZCKZ010000140.1:0-5325 GCA_964499395.1 uncultured Gallionella sp.
AAACCATCATGCTTACGCTGCATGTACAGCCGGGCGCCAAACGCAGCGAAATTACCGGCTTGCATGGCGGGGCACTCAAGATCAGGCTGGCTGCCCCGCCCATCGAGGGACGCGCAAACGATGCGCTGCTGAAATTCATCGCCGGTCTGTTTGCCGTTCCGCTGCGCAACACCGAACTCAAACAGGGCGGACAATCGCGTCACAAGGCAGTGGCGGTCACCGGCAGCAAAATAGAACCGGAAAGCCTGCTGCCGGACAACTGAAAAATTTCAGCGTAGCGGGAGTATCGAATGAAAGAAACTTTAATACCGGGGATCAGATACGAGCACAGGTTCGTGATACCGCAGTCGAAAACGGTCCCGGCGCTTTATCCTGAGTCGGAGGAATTTCTGGCAATGCCGGAAGTCTTTGCAACCGGCTTCCTGGTGGGATTTCTCGAATGGGCCTGCATCATGGCGATCAAGCCCCATATTGACTGGCCACAGGAGCAGACGGTCGGAACGCACATCGACGTCAGCCACGAAGCCGCAACACCGCCCGGCCTGGAAGTAACCGCAACCGTCGAATTGATAGCAGTCGAGGGAAGAAGACTGGTATTTGCCGTGCAGGCCCATGATGGAGTGGATCTGATTTCCAAAGGACGGCATGAACGGTTCGTGATCAACAAGGAGAAATTTGTTGCCAAGCTCGGCGCCAAGAAGAGAGACCGGTCTATTTGACCATCGTTATGCCGGTATTGGCGCCTCTCCTGACAATCACGGGCGCCAATTGAAGCTGCCGCCAAAAAATCCCATGGTTCAATTCCGTCATGCTGTCCGCCGTTCTTGCGCTCGTAGCGGAAGTTCAAATCGATCCGCCGCATCGGAGTATTATGGACAGGCTGACTATTTACCGTAAACTTAAACACGACCATGAATGCCTAATCTATTGATACGCGAAAACATACTCAAGGCATTGGCCGGATCTTCCAGCCAGATGCCGGTTTTACTGACAAGTCTGAAGTCGCTGGTCGTACCCAGAGTCAAATTGGCAGAACTCAATGCGATTCTCGACTCGATGTGTCAGAACCGGGAGTTGCTGACCTGTAGCGGGTTCAAGGATGGGAAGGAATATGTCTGCTACTGGATACCCGGAAATATTCCGCATAAATCGCCGCCGCTTTACTAGATAATTTGCCAGGCCGCTTTCAGGAAGAAGAACAGATGAGAAATCTCCCGCATACCTCTGCAAATTTCCCCAACCCGCTGCGCAATCTGCTCGCTGTTGTCGCAACCGCGGCAGCGTTCGGTTTGGCATTGATGTTCTCGGTGGTGGTGGTCGCGATCATTCTCGTCGCCGGAACGATAGCCTGGGGTTATCTGTGGTGGAGGACCCGCGAACTGCGCAAACAGATGCGCAACTATCCGCCTCCCGGCATGGTGATGGAAGGAGAGATGGCCGAGGATGATGCGATAAAAGGTGAAGTGATCGAGGGCGAAGTGATCCGCGTGGTCGACATCCGGGAAGAGAAATAAACGCCGGCGAAATATAAGCCCTGTATCGCCCCGCATAATTGCCCCGGTAAAAAAATGGCGGCAGTCCTGTATATTTTAAATATGCAGCAGCGAATTGACGCAGCTGGCACACAATTACATATCGCTTAGGAAAGTGTTCGGTGGTCCATGCCCTGTAGCCCGGAGGTCCTTGAGGATGTCTCGTTATTCTCTTTGCTCGACAAGGAGGAATTGGCTGTCCTCGCCAGCCAGGTCGAACTGTGCAAGTTTGCCCCCCGCCAACGGATATACAAGATAGGCGATCCAAGCAACCGCGCCTTCATCCTGGTGTCCGGGTCGGTCCAGGTCTCGACCATAGACGAGGACAACCAAATCGTATTATTGGACGAACCGATCAAAGGGGACATGTTCGGTTTTGCATCAATGCTGGCCCAGACACCGCACCAAACCGAAGCGACGGCTGTGCAGGAATCGCTGTGCATCGAACTGGATCTTAATGACATCACCGTGCTGATTCGCAACAAGCCGGACGCCGGGCTGGATATGATGAAAGTCATGGGCAGGCAGTTCCATGCCGCGGAAAAACTGGTCCGCCTCCGGTCTGCACGCAACCCAAATGAAGTATTTGAAGAATCCCAAACTTTTGGGGAACGAATTGCCGATGTGGTTGCCTCATTCGGCGGTTCCTGGAACTTCATTATCATATTCGGATTCGTCCTCGTTTTGTATGCGCTCATCAACATCGAATTAAAGGGCAATGCGTGGGATCCCTACCCGTTCATTCTGCTCAACCTGTTTTTATCGATGCTTGCCGCGATACAGGCTCCCATTATCATGATGAGCCAGAATCGCCAGGACAAGAAAGACCGCCTTCGGAACGAACTGGACTTTGATGTGAATCGGAGCGCGCACGCTGAAATTCAGGGACTGGCACGCAGAATCAACCTGCTTTATGACAAAATCGAGGATGTGGAAGAGGCATTACGCGAGAAAAGATAATCATTTCCATCGGATCAACCCCCATAAGTTTTGATCCCGTGGGCATCTGGCCTGACCGGAACAGGCATGTTTCATGCAACCGGAAAAATTGGAGGGCGTAGCTCAAATTTTAATCTACGCAAAATCAATGGGGCTCCCCCATATCCATCAACATCAGGAGTAGCGAGATGACTAAAGACGAAACAAGAAAAATGCTGGCGGACGATATCGCCAACTTTCGGTTGAAAGCCAAATATTACGATTCCCTTCATTTATTCGAAGCGGCAAAGTATGCCGGCAACCTTGCTTCGAACCTGGAACTGGCGCTGACGACCATGCCCTCCGATGAGGACCAGGAAATTTCCTGAAACTATCCCGGAACATGGTACGCAAGCGCTGACTTTCTTCAGATCAGAACGCGCGGGCTGCTAATGAAGCAAGCAAGTTGCCAGCGGCTTGTCGTTTCGATACGGGGAATAGACCTGCAACACCCATTGCCCTGACAAATGGGCCGTTTGTTGTGCCGTCCTGTTTGCGACATCCGCACAAATATTCCTTGCCACCTCATCATCATTATTGTCGATCATGACGTGAATCGTGCTGTCGCGGCTGTTGACAGTGCACTGTTTGGTGAGTCCGGTGCCCTGAATAGACGAACACAATTTGGAAGTGTCGTCGGCCGCCGTCTGCCTTGACGGAGCCGAGTCCTGCTGCGAACCGGAATTGCCGCACCCGCTAATCACCAGCGGCAAGGCGAGTATCACCAGCATCAGGACTGTCTTTGTCTTTTTGGCCATCCTTGAATTTTCCTGCATATCGCGGCGCCTTACATCAAAATCACATCGTACTGTTCCTGGCTGTACATCGTTTCGACCTGCATCGAGATCGGTTTGCCAATGAAGTCGGACAGCATCGCGAGTGCCTGTGATTCTTCATCCAGAAACAAATCAATTACCTGCTGCGATCCTAGAATGCGGTATTCGCGCGCATTGAACTGGCGCGCTTCGCGGAGAATTTCGCGCAGGATTTCGTAGCATACCGTCTGCGCGGTTTTCACTTCGCCGCGCCCCTGGCAGGTGGGACAGGGTTCGCACATCACATGCGCCAGGCTCTCGCGGGTGCGCTTGCGGGTCATTTCCACCAGCCCCAGCGACGAAAAGCCGTTTACCGTAATTCGCGTGTGGTCGCGGGACAGGGCTTTTTTGAATTCTTCCAGCACGGCATCGCGATGTTCCTGGGTATCCATGTCGATGAAGTCGCAAATGATGATGCCGCCCAGATTGCGCAGACGCAATTGCCGCGCAATAACCTGCGTGGCTTCCAGATTGGTCTTGAAGATGGTGTCGTCAAAACTGCGCAATCCGACATATCCGCCGGTATTCACATCTATGGTGGTCAGCGCCTCGGTCTGGTCGATGATCAGATAACCGCCGGATTTCAGGTCGACGCGCTTGGACAGGGCGCGCTCGATCTCTTCTTCCACGCCATACAGATCGAACAAGGGACGCGAACCGGAATAGTGCTCAAGCTTGTCGCTTGCGATCGTGTTGTAGGCTTGCGCGAATTCAAGCATTCTCTGATAAGTGCTGCGCGAATCGACCAGGATGCGCGCGGTATCGTGACTGACAAAATCACGCAGAACGCGCAGGCTGATGTCGAGTTCCTGGTACAACAGCTGCGGCGCACTGGCGGTTTTCGCAATGGCCTGCAAATTGCCCCATAGCTTGTCCAAATAGGCGATGTCGGCGACAAAGTCCGGTTCTGCCGATGCTTCCGCCACGGTGCGTATGATGTAGCCTCCCTGATGTTCGGGCGGCAGCGCGGCTTGCAGCCTGGCGCGCAAGGCATCGCGTTGTTCCATGCTTTCGATGCGCTGCGACACACCGATGTGTTCCTCCTGCGGCAGATACACCAGCAATCGGCCGGCGATGCTGAGCTGGGTGGACAACCGCGCACCCTTGGTACCGATCGGTTCCTTGATGACCTGCACCAGCAGTGTTTGTCCTTCAGACAGCACCTTCTCGATCGGTTTGGCGGCCTCGATGTTGTGACTGTTTTCCCAGATATCCACCACATGCAAAAATGCCGAACGCTCCAGCCCGATATCGATGAAGGCTGACTGCATGCCGGGCAGTACGCGCTTGACCTTGCCAAGGTAAACGTTGCTGACGATGCCGCGACTGCTGTCCCGCTCGATGTGCAGATCCTGCACCACGCCGAGCTGCATCACCGCAACACGGGTTTCCTGCGGGGTAACGTTGATCAGTATCTCTTCACTCATGATTATCAGGGGCTCCCGTCAGGCTTTTCGGAATTTTACGGCGTCGGGTAATCAAAGTGCTGCAGCAATTGGACTGTTTCACACAGCGGCAAGCCCATCACGCCGGAATAGCTGCCGGAAAGGTGCTCGATGAATGCGCCGGCATGCCCCTGTATGGCATAGCCACCCGCCTTGTCGGCATATTCCCGGGTGAGCAGGTAGCGGCGGATGCGCGCTTCGCTGAGTTCAACAAAACGCACCACAGAAGTCGAAAGCGCAACTTCGACATGCTCCTCCAAAGCGATTGCAACCGCGCTCAACACGTGGTGCTCTGTTCCGGAAAGCTGGCGCAGCATGTCAGCCGCATGCTCTGCGCTGTCCGGCTTGCCGAATATCCTGTTGTCCAGCGTGACGGTCGTATCGGCGGCCAGTACTGGGAATGACGGAAGATTGCGAAACCTGAGTGCGGCATAGCCCGCTTCCGCCTTGGCTTGGGCGATACGTCTGACATAGCTCTCCGGCTGTTCGCCGGCATGCGGTGTCTCATCCACTTCCAGATTGCGGCGCGGATCGGAGCGCAGCAGCAACATCTCG
>CAZCKZ010000141.1:0-5314 GCA_964499395.1 uncultured Gallionella sp.
CAGACGTGATTATTATCGGGTCAGGCGCGGCGGGCCTGATGTGCGCCATGCAGGCCGGACAGCGCGGACGCTCCGTGGCGCTGCTCGACCATGCCAAAAAACTTGCGGAGAAGATACGCATCTCCGGCGGCGGGCGTTGCAATTTCACCAATATCAATACCGGGCCGGAAAACTTCATCTCCGCCAACCCGAATTTTTGCCGCTCGGCACTGGCGCGCTATTCGCCGCAGGATTTCATCGCGCTGCTGCAAAAGCACAACATCGGCTACCACGAAAAGACGCTCGGGCAATTGTTCTGCGACGACGAGTCGGAAGCGGTGATCGCGATGCTGCGCGGCGAGTGTGAAGCGGTGGGCGTGAAGCGCTTCATGAGCTGCGAGGTGAGCGAAATCAATTATTCTCCGGAACCTGAAGACGGCGAGACTATGCCGCATCAGCACCGGTTTCATGTCAGCACCTCACGCGGCGAATTCAACGCTGCATCGCTGGTGATTGCCACCGGTGGCCTGTCCATACCCAAGACCGGCGCAACCCCGTATGGTTATCACGTCGCCGAACAATTCGGCATTCCCATCACAAAACTCAAACCCGGGCTGGTGCCGCTGACTTTTGCACCGGATGACTGGAAGCCCTATGCCGGCCTGACCGGCGTCTCGCTGGATACAGTGGTGAGTTTCGGCAAGCAATCGTTCCGGGAAAACATGCTGGTCACGCATCGCGGCCTGAGCGGCCCGGCCATCCTGCAGATATCGTCTTACTGGCAACATGGCGAACCGCTGCACATCAACCTGCTGCCTGATTGCGACATGCAGACTTTGCTGGGCGAACAGAAGACCAGCAAGAAATTGCTGAGCAATTACCTGATTCAGTGGTTCCCGAAAAGCTTTTCCGAGGTGTGGTGTGCCGAGTTGACCGCACACACGAAGATCGAAAACAAACCGCTCAACCAGTACAACGACAAGGAGCGCAAGCAGATCGCCGCGCAATTGCACGACTGGCAGGTCATCCCGTCCGGCACAGCCGGCTACGGCAAGGCCGAGGTGACCTGCGGCGGGATCGATACGCACGCGTTGTCGTCCAAGACCATGGAATGCATAGAAGTACCCGGCCTGTATTTCATCGGCGAAGTGGTGGATGTCACCGGATGGCTCGGCGGTTACAACTTCCAGTGGGCCTGGGCTTCAGGCTACGCGGCGGGGCAGTCTGTTTAGTGCTATAGTTTTTACATATTATCGGTATTCAATCGGAGGGATGTACGATGCGTATCTTGTGGATGGTTTTACTCGTTACATTGTTGAGCGGCTGCGGCTACAACACATTTCAAACCACCGATGAACAGATCAAGGCCAGTTGGGCCGAAGTGCTCAACCAGTATCAGCGGCGCGCCGATCTGATCCCCAATCTGGTCAACACCGTCAAAGGCTATGCGGCCCAGGAAAAGAGCGTGCTGCTGGGCGTCACCGAGGCGCGCGCCAAAGTCGGCAGCATCCAGGCCACGCCGGAGTTGGTCAACGATCCCGAGGCATTTGCCAAATTCCAGGCCGCACAGGGCCAACTGACATCGGCTTTGAGCCGATTGCTGGTGGTGGCGGAAAATTATCCGCAATTGAAATCCGACCAGAATTTCCGCGACCTCCAGGCACAACTGGAAGGCACGGAGAACCGCATCACCGTCGCGCGCAACCGCTACATTCAGGCGGTTCAGGCATACAACGTCGCGATACGCACTTTTCCGAGCAACCTGACCGCGATGGTATTTGGTTACAAGGTGAAGCCGTCGTTCACGGTGGAAAACGAGAAAGAAATTTCGCGTCCGCCGGCCGTGGATTTCTCCGCGCCCAAGGTTCCGGTATCGGTGGATTGACATGACGTGGATATCGGCGCGAGTTGTTCTGCTTGCGCTGCTGCTTAACGGGCTAACATCCATCGGGCTGGCGCACGCCGAAGTCCCGGATGAAGTGAAGGTGCCGCCGCTTACCCAGCGCGTCACCGATCTGACCGCCACGCTGGATGCACAGCAGATCCAGACACTGGAATCCCGTCTCGCCGCATTCGAAGCGAAGAAGGGCGCGCAGCTTGCCGTGCTGATCGTGCCGAGCACAAAACCCGAAACCATCGAACAGTTCAGCATCCGCGTTGTCGACAAATGGAAGCTGGGGCGCAAAGGAGTCGATGACGGCGCACTGCTGCTGATCGCAAAGAACGATCGCACACTGCGCATCGAGGTGGGTTACGGGCTTGAAGGCGTGCTGCCCGACGCCATTGCAAATCGCATCATCGACGAGATCATCGTGCCGCGTTTCAAGCGCGGCGATTTTTATTCCGGCATCGAATCGGGCTTGGCTGCGATGATGCAGGTCGTCAACGGCGAACCCCTGCCGCCACCGCCGGAACGGCGTTCTGCCGCTAACGGCAAGAATAATATCGAGACGTTGATGTTCATGGCTTTTGTTGCGGTGGTCGCGGTGGGTGGCTTATTGCGTGCGCTGTTCGGACGTTTTCCGGCGGCTTTGCTGGTGGGCGGGGGGCTGGGATTGCTGGCCTGGTTGACCGTTGCGCCGCTGATCATCGCCGTGCTGGCCGGCGTAGTGGCGTTCATATTCGTGCTGTTGGGCGGCGGGCGCGGTTTTGGCGGCTATGGCGGTTACGGCGGAGGAGGATTTGGCGGAGGTGGTTTCGGCGGAGGCGGCGGCTTCAGCGGCGGGGGCGGCGGTTTTGGTGGTGGTGGCGCGTCGGGGAGTTGGTAATGAACTTTAAACGCATCATGCGGCATCTATCAATGGGACGCGCGGCGGTGCGGCGCGTATTTCCGCCACGCGTGCTGAACGCGATCGAGCAAGCAATCCGTGCGACCGAAACACGGCATGCCGGACAGATCCGTTTTGCGGTCGAAGCTTCGCTTGAATTGGCGCCGCTGCTGGCCGGACAGACCGCGCAGCAGCGCGCGATCGAGGTATTTTCAACCTTGCGCGTCTGGGATACCGAACACAACAACGGTGTGCTGATCTATCTGTTGCTGGCCGACCACGATGTCGAGATCATTGCAGACCGCGGCATCCATGTCAGGCTCGGCCAGGAAGTCTGGGAAGCGATCTGCCGCGAGATGGAGGCTGCGTTCCGTGCCGGACATTTTGAAGATGGCGTGCTTGCCGGCATACATGCGGTCGGCGAACATCTGTCGCGCCACTTTCCGGCACGCAACGGCAAATCCAATGAGATGCCGGATCGTCCGGTGGTGTTGTAGTGCAGCGATACGCGCGGCGATGCGCCCGACTTTTCATCCCCATCTGGTAAACGGCTCGACAGGAGACCCGGTGCTGTTCGTCGACTGCCTGTTCGAACATCGCGCGCTGATGTTCGATCTGGGCGACATCCGGGCGCTTCCCCCTAGAAAACTGATGCGCATCACCCATGTGTTCGTCACCCATGCGCACATGGATCATTTCATCGGTTTCGACTGGCTGCTGCGCATATTGCTCGGGCGGGAAAAAGACTTGCAGCTGTTCGGCCCGCCCGGTTTCCTGGATCAAGTGGAACACAAGCTGCGCGCCTACACCTGGAATCTGGTGCACAACTACCTGTCCGACTTTACGCTACGGGTTACCGAAGTGGATGGTAACGGGGCAGGGCGATACGCCAGTTTCCGCTGTCACAACACGTTCCTCCGCGAAAACGAAACCAGCGTGAACTTCCCGGACAATATATTGCTGAACGAGCCGGCGATGCAGTTGCGCTGCACGTTGCTCGATCACGGCGGCATTCCGTGCATGGCCTATGCATTGCAGGAACAGGCGCACGTCAATGTGTGGAAAAACCGTTTGCGGGAACTCGGCCTGCCGGTGGGGGCCTGGCTGCGCGACATGAAGCAGGCGGTGCTACGCAACGAACCGGAGCAGTGGCAGATACAGGTTACATGGCGCGAGGGTGATGAGGGCGAAAGTGGTACAAAACGAGAGCGGCTGGTGTCGCTGGCGGAACTGAAACCCGCGCTACGCATCGTCCCCGGCCAGAAGGTCGCCTATGTCACCGATGTTGCCTGGCACGAGGCCAACGTGGCGCGCATCGTTGAACTGGCGCGCGACGCCGATTTGTTTTACATCGAGGCGGTATTCATGGAACGCGATGCCGAACACGGGAAACGCAAGTTTCATCTGACCGCGCGCCAGGCAGGACAGATCGCGCATGCTGCAAATATCGGCTGCGTCATCCCGATGCATTTTTCACCGCGCTATCAGGGCGAAGAACGGACATTGCTGCGTGCCGAAGTGGCTGCGGAATTCGGTGGCAAGGTTATTTAGTTTTATATACCTGTTGCCGAGTGTTTCCGTTGGAGCTGACCTTCAGTCACAATGAACAAATTGATGAGGATGCAAAGCTTCAGCGCTCGCTTTCGAACAAGCTGCCACCGGGATTGGTACCGCCTCAGGGTGCTTGCCAGCCCGCGGTCATCAAGCGTTGTGGAAGCATGAATACATGAATATCAGCCTGGGATGGAAGGAACCGCGGATTGGGATAATGAGCCATGAAACTGCCTGAAGGCGACCTTATGAAAAGACTGTCGGCACTGCCTGTTTGAAGGTCCGCTTCCGAAAATTTCGAGGGGGCACTTTCGACCTGTAAGAGACAATCAACGTCTGAATTCACCGGCGCTATGCGGTTTTATCGCACATCGTTTTGTGGGAATTATGGGTTAGCGGTCACGCGGTGTGCAGGTCCAAAAATCGAAGCCGCTCTCTGTGTGGCAGGAGGATTTATAGGCCTATTGGATCAGGTCATCGATCTCGCCATGGAATCGTTTGTTCGATTGACAGGGGTCGCCCATTAGCCGACCCGTGTCAGTTTCCGGTGTTGCGGCAGGATGGCGGAAGCTGCGTTGGTTTCAGGCCTGCACCATTTTTACAGCCCCAAGTGATGCGACCCGTTTCGTCAGCTGAGGGCGTGAAGACAAGTTTGCCCTCCTTGGTACTAACGGTTAACACCATATGCTTGGGGTCGAGCGACAGCCGATTGCCATCGGCCAATTGCGGTTGAATGCCGGCAACATCCAGTGATTCTGGAACCCTCTGGTTGGATTGGTAGTAGTTGCCCAGTGCCATGCGCGCAGGCAGCGAATCGATGACAGCGGCGCTGACCTTGGCTTTGACCGTGTAGTCGTGGTACGCCGGAATAGCCACAGCAGCCATTATCCCCACAATGTATACCAGGACCAGGAATCCAAAGCCTGCGCCCAAACGCCCGGCGTATGGAACGAACATCGCCAGGAAATAGGCCAAAGGATTGCGCCGGGGCATTGGCGCGCCAGCGTTCATCAGCC
>CAZCKZ010000142.1:0-5307 GCA_964499395.1 uncultured Gallionella sp.
ACCAACACTCTGGAAAACCGGACATTCTCTGGTCAAAGCCAAAATGCGCGAAACCGGCGCGCTGCTGGCCGGCGAGATGAGCGGTCATGTGTTTTTCAAGGAGCGCTGGTACGGTTTCGACGACGGGTTGTATACCGGTGCGCGGCTGCTGGAAATCCTGAGCAGGGTGCAAAATCCAAGCGCCGCACTGAATGCCCTGCCGGATGCGCTCTGCACACCGGAGCTGCATATTCACACCGCTGAAGGGGAAAACCACGAACTGCTTGCTCAAATGCAACAGACCGCAAAGTTTACCGATGCCCGGGAAATCATTACGCTGGACGGTCTGCGCGTGGAATACGCCGACGGCTTTGGATTGGCGCGTCCCAGCAACACCACGCCGGTGATCGTATTGCGTTTTGAGGCGGATAGCGAAGTCGCATTGCAACGCATCCAGAACGACTTCCGCAGGATATTTCAGCAAACCGCGCCACACCTGAAATTGCCGTTTTAGTGCGGCGCAATCAGATATGCTCCGCTGCCCCATCCGTCCCGGAGGAAATCGGTTTGCGCTGCTGAGGATGTATCCAGTATGCCAAACCTTTCTGGAAGATTTCGGCATATCCCGCAACGTCAAACGGCTTTGCAACAAAACTGTTCGCTCCGGCCTTGTAACTCATCAGTACATCAGCCTGGGTGTATTCGGCAGAAAACACAACGATGGGAATTTCACCGGTGACGGGAAAACCGCGCAGTTTGCGCAGTACCGCCAGCCCGTCCAGCTTCGGTAACTTCAGATCCAGCAGGATGATATGCGGCATCTGTTCCCGTTTCTTGATGCCGGCTTCGAACCAGTCCAGCGCGGCATCCCCGCCGGCCAATGTTGTCAGATTGATCCCCGGGCACGATTCAGCTGCGGCGCGGCGCGCCAAATCAACCTGAACCCAATCGTCATCAACCAGCAACACGTCATAACGGTTTGTGCCCACCTGTATCGCTCCTTATCTACGAGCCTTGAATCAAACTGTAGCAGTACCCGGTACTGCGGACAAATGCCCGAGCCATTCCCCAGCTATAAACCGGATTTTACAATGCGGGAGCAGCCAGCAAGGCCGGACTCACAACACTATAGCTTAGTCTGCACCCAGAGGTTGGAACGGTAGCCAATGCCGCAGCCAGATGTTCCGGTTGCGTGCCGCCTGCCATCGCCATGTCCGGTGCTGCTGTGACGCGGTGGCGACGAAGTCGCTCCGGTGCGGGAGCAGCTAGCAAGGCCGGACTCACAACACTATAGCTTAGTCTGCACCCAGGTTGGAACAGTAGCCAATGCCGCAGCCAGATGTTCCGGTTGCGTGCCGCCTGCCATCGCCATGTCCGGCCTCCCCCCGCCTTTGCCACCCACTTGTTGTGCAACCATATTCACCAGTTCACCCGCTTTGATTCGGTTGGTAAGATCGGATGTCACACCGGCAATCAGGCTGACCTTGCCATCGGCTACCGCTGCCAAAACGATGGCGGCTGTCTTGAGTTTATCCTTGAGCTTGTCCAGGGTTTCACGCAACGCCGCCGCATCCGCACCTTCCAGTTGAGCAGCGAGCACTTTGATGCCATTGCAATCCACCGTCTGGCTGACAAGATCATCCCCTTGTGCGCTGGCAAGTTTCGATTTCAGTCTGGCCAGCTCTTTTTCCAAAATTTTGGCATTATCCAGAATTTGCAGGATGCGCTCGGCAGCTTCCTGCGGCTGTGCCTTTACCGCGTCGGCCACTTGCTGCAATTGCCGCTCCTGCTGCTGCACATAAGCCAGCGCACCCTCGCCGGTCACCGCTTCCACGCGCCTTATACCGGCTGCGACGCCGCTCTCGGCGATGATCTTGAACAGCCCGATGTCCCCGGTGCGCTTCACATGCGTGCCTCCGCACAGTTCGCAAGATGAACCGATATCCAGCACGCGCACCTCGTCGCCATACTTCTCCCCGAACAGCATCATCGCGCCGGTCTTCTGTGCATCTTCAATGGACATCACGCGCGCACTGGTCGCCTCGTTGGCAAGAATCTCGGTATTCACGATGGCTTCCACCTTGCGAATTTCTTCATCGGTCATCGGCTGGGTGTGCACGAAATCGAAGCGTGTCTTGTCCGGGTCGACCTGCGAACCTTTTTGCTGCACATGGCTGCCAAGCACTTCGCGCAACGCCTTGTGCATCAGGTGCGTGACCGAGTGGTTGCGCTCGGTGCGCGCCCGCGCATGCATGTCCACACGGGCGGTGACACCGTTGCCTACCGTCAGCTTGCCGGTCTTGACCACGCCGTGATGGCCGAACACCGCAGCCTGTATCTTTTGCGTATCTTCGACCGCAAAGATGCCATGCGCGCTGCGCAACTCGCCGCGGTCGCCGACCTGGCCGCCGGACTCCGCATAGAACGGCGTGTCATCCAACACCGCAACGCCCAGTTCACCCTCATTCAGTTCATTGACCGACACGCCGTCTTTGTACAATGCCAGCACGTTGGCTTTGCTTTCCAGCATCTCATAACCGTGGAAAGTCGTGGCCGGTCCGTTGTATTCCAGATTCGCTGTCATCTTGAACTTGCCCGCCGCGCGCGCCTGCTCTTTCTGGCGGGACATCGCGATATCAAACATGGCGACATCCACGGCAACTTTGTGCTCGCGGCAAATGTCGGCAGTGAGGTCGAGCGGAAAGCCGAATGTGTCATGCAGCTTGAAAGCCGTTTCGCCGTTGAACACCTTGATGTTTTGCTTATGCATCTCGGCAAGATCGTTCTCCAGAATCGCCATGCCATGTTCGATGGTGGCAAAGAAGCGCTCCTCCTCCTGCTTGAGTATCCCCATCACGCGCGCCTGCTCCACTGCCAGTTCCGGGAAGGCCGCCCCCATTTCAGCGACCAGATCGGGAACCATTCTGTGAAAGAAAGCAGCACGCGCGCCCAGCTTGTAACCGTGGCGGATGGCGCGGCGGATAATACGGCGCAGCACATAACCGCGGCCTTCGTTGCCGGGGATCACGCCGTCGGCGATCAGGAACGAGCAGGCACGGATATGGTCCGCCAGCACCTTGAGCGAGTTGTTGGTGAGATCATTGGTTTTTGTTTCGCGAGCCGCCGCACAGATCAGATTCTGGAACAGGTCTATGTCGTAGTTGGAGTGCACATGCTGCAACACCGCCGAAATGCGTTCCAGTCCCATGCCGGTGTCTACCGAAGGCTTGGGCAGCGGATGCATCGCCCCGTGCTCGTCGCGATTGAACTGCATGAACACGTTGTTCCAGATTTCGATGTAGCGGTCGCCGTCTTCCTCGGGTGAGCCGGGCGGGCCGCCCCAGATATCGGGCCCGTGATCGTAAAAAATCTCGGTGCACGGACCGCACGGGCCGGTGTCGCCCATCATCCAGAAGTTGTCCGAGGCATAGCGCGCACCCTTGTTGTCGCCGATGCGGATCACTCGCTGCACAGGCACGCCGACTTCCCTGGTCCAGATGTCGAAAGCTTCTTCGTCCTCGTCATATACCGTCACCCACAGCTTGTCTTTGGGCAACTGGTAAACGTCGGTCAGCAATTCCCATGCATACTTGATCGCGTCGTGCTTGAAATAATCGCCGAAGCTGAAGTTGCCAAGCATCTCGAAAAAAGTGTGGTGGCGCGCGGTGTAACCGACGTTTTCCAGATCGTTGTGCTTGCCGCCCGCGCGCACGCATTTTTGTGAGGATACGGCACGGGTATAGGGGCGCTTGTCGAAACCGAGGAACACATCCTTGAACTGGTTCATCCCCGCATTGGTGAATAGCAGCGTCGGATCTTCGTGCGGAACCAGCGAACTGGATGGCACGACGGTGTGCCCCTTGGATGCGAAGTAGTCTAGGAATTTCTGGCGGATCTCACTGCTTTTCATTGCACACCCTGGATATCAAATGCTCTATATAAACAAGGCGCGCATCATACCACGGGCGTCTCAGGCAGCCATACCGAGACTAGGTTGAAAAGCAATAGCTGCTAAACGCCGCTTGTACCAGTGTCATGATTTGTTGCGCAATATCCGGAATCGTCAATCCTCTGTTTCCATGAAGCGCAATACCGTGAAGATTGCATCCAGTGAAAACCCACGCGATTGCAGGAAGCGGATTTGCTTCGCCTTTTCCTTTTCGTCATGAGGTGCGGTGCCGAATTTCTTTCGCCATACCTCGCGCGCCGCATCCAGTTCGCTATCTTTTAATGCCGGTAATGCAGCGCTGATCAATTCTTCCGCGATGCCTTTCTGGCGCAATTCGTGCGTGATGCGCTGCAGACCGAATCGGCTGCGTTTGGCATGCACCAATTGACTGGCGGCACGTACATCGGATAGCCAGCCGCGCTCGGTCAGATCGTCCAATAGCGCTTCCAGATTGACTGGACCGGTGGAATCAATCGCCTGTTCGAAGTCATCGACAGCTTGCGCATGCGGCAACAATTTGCCGCGCAATTCGGCGCGGCTGTATTCGCGCCGGGCCAGATATTTCAGAGCCCGTGCACGAAGACTTATGGGTGCACCTTTTGATCCAGATTTCATTCCAACTGCTGCGTTGCTAAAAACTTTTCTTGCTTGCATATAACCCATATGCGGCGCGGCGAAAACTTTTTTGCGCCTTGCATTTGGACGAACTCTGAATCCCTCGATACATCCTTACCCTCAGGCTTTTTCCTCAACGGCTTTCGCGCCTGCTTTTACCCCGGTTTTTTCACCGGGCTTTTCGGCGGCTTTCGCGGTGGGCTTTACAACGGGGTCGAGCAGCGTCACACCGACTGCTTCACGTATCTTGTTTTCGATTTCCCGCGCGATCTCCGGATTTTCGCGCAGATACTCGCGCGCGTTGTCCTTGCCCTGGCCGATCTTGTTGCCCTTGTAGGCATACCAGGCCCCGGATTTTTCCACCAGTTTGTGCTGCACGCCCAGGTCGATGATTTCGCCTTCGCGCGAAATGCCCTCGCCGTACAGAATATCGAATATCGCCTCGCGGAACGGCGGGGCAACCTTGTTTTTCACCACCTTGACGCGAGTCTCGTTTCCGATCACCTCATCGCCCCTCTTGATCGAGCCGATGCGCCGGATATCCAGACGCACCGAGGCGTAGAACTTGAGCGCGTTTCCGCCGGTGGTGGTTTCCGGATTGCCGAACATCACACCGATCTTCATCCGGATCTGGTTGATAAAGATCACCAGCGTGTTGGAACGGTTGATGTTGCCGGTCAGCTTGCGCAGTGCCTGCGACATCAGGCGAGCATGCAAGCCCATCTGCGAGTCGCCCATTTCGCCCTCGATCTCCGATTTGGGTG
>CAZCKZ010000143.1:0-5207 GCA_964499395.1 uncultured Gallionella sp.
AGATTCCGTGCCGTGATCGCCACCACGCCCGTCCCTGTTCCGACATCCAGCACCGCCTGGCCGCCCGTCACTCTGGC
The DNA here is from genome assembly GCA_964499395.1 of uncultured Gallionella sp. Classification (GTDB taxonomy): domain Bacteria; phylum Pseudomonadota; class Gammaproteobacteria; order Burkholderiales; family Gallionellaceae; genus Gallionella. The sequence continues at coordinate 78 of CAZCKZ010000143.1, forward strand.
ATAGCGAGCCAGGTGGCCAGCCACGGGCGTCGTGAAGACGGCCATTTCGCCGAAGTTTCCCAGCGTCCAGGTTTCGCGTTGTCTGGATTTGAATTGCTCAATCGGATCAATATTCATGCGTTTTCCCTCGAAGAATTAATGAACAAATCGGGTTCTGAACCCGATTTGATTTTCGATTCAGGATTGCAGGTTGAGTTCCTGTTCGGGGCGTTTATTGCCCGATCATCTTTAATTCTGTATCGCCGCCTGGTTACAGCATCGCGTCTGTTCTGCGCAGGCGATCAACCAGGACACGCATCACGTGCTGCGCAAACTCCGGCCTCTTCTGAATAAAAAAGTTGAATCGCTCGCGCTCGATGGGTAAAAATTTACAATCGGTTTTGGCAACGACCGTAGCCGAACGCACGCTTTCATCGATCATCGCCATCTCACCCACGATCGCGCCCGCCTCCGCGGTTTCCAGCACTCTGTTGCGAGCGATGATCTCGGCAGTGCCGGACATGAGGACATACATAAATTCGGCGGGCTCGCCTTCCTTGAACAATATTTCTCCCGCAGGAACCACCTGAAAGTCGATCTGATGACGAAACAATTCTAGAAGATCCATATGACTTTCCTTGCGATAGCTAACGGTGAAGTGATTTCATTTTGTTACCTACCCTGGAAAATAATTTGATGCCGGTCCCATTGGCACCAATGGCAGTGAAACCTGCCATGATGTGTTCGACATCTGGCAAGCGCCGAAAAATGCGCCATTCGTACTGACAATCTATCTCTTTGCGGACGGAAAATCAAACGGATTGTTGTGACGAGAACTAGGCGGGGCAACAAGCCGGCCGCCCCTGTTGATTCAGGATTTGCGGAACAATTCATCGAGCGGGTTTTTGCCTGAGGAGGCACTTCCGGAAATGCGCTTCGCGGTGAACTCCTCCTCGATGTTGTCGCGATAAAAACTCCATGCCGCGCCCGAGTTGCTGAGACGGCGCCAGGCTTCTTCGCCAACGCCGCCGTACTGCAGCATGCTGCCGTCGTCGAGTTGTACCTGCAGCAAGCGGGCGCGTTTATCGTAGCCGATGGCGCGCAACCTGCCCGAATTGATCTTCTTCATTTCCATCGTGTCATCCTGGAACTGTTTCGAAATTGACCCCCGACAGTTCCATCCTTTGATTCAACTGTTGATCCAGCGCATTGCCTGATCGCGTTTGTCTGCGGGGAAATTTTTTAGCTCGCCGCTTATTACGACGGCACCGATCTTCAAACACCACTCCACCCATTTGGGGCCGCCGATCACGCCCATCTTTTCGAAGTCGTTCATGTGTGCAAGCCCGAAGCGGGCGTCATCCCATGCAGCAGCAGCTTCCCAGCCATGGAACTCGTCCCCCATGTCCAGCAGCAGCCGTGCTTTGCCATGTGCCTGAATGATCTCTTCCAGGCGCGGGATGAGCACTTCTTTATAGTCCTTGTCGGTTAACTTTCCTGTGGCGCTGATAATAAGAATTTTCCCCTTGCTTTCCGGCGATATGGCGATCATGGGATGCTTCCTTTCAGATTAAATGCGAATTGACGCTGTTCCGTCAATTTGCGTGCACTGGTTTCACATGGAGATAGCCGGAAATATTTAGAGCCCGGTCCCTTTAATTCAGCGCCACGTATCCTCGTCAACGCAACCATATGCAATGTGTTGCCGTTATCGAGCCGAATTGATCTTCTTTATTGCCATAACACGGTCACGGCAAATTGAATACGGAACCGTGCTCCGCCTTGTCCTGTTGGGCAAGATCCGCGGCGCGCTGGAACGCCTGTTCGGCGCCTGCCGGGTCGCCCTGCGCGACGCGCGCCTGGCCGATCACCTGCCAGTTTGCGGCTTGCACACCGCTTTGGCTCCCGGCGAAACTGTTCGATTTGCGGGCCAGCGTGATTGCCTGCGCATACTGTCCCTGGTCGAGGCGCAATTGCGCAAGCTGATGCCACAGCCACGGGTTGCGCGGCTCGATGCGCAGCGCGCGTTCCAGCGACGAGTCCGCCGCTTCGCGATGCCCGGCCCCGTTGTCGGTCTGTGCCTGGTCCAGCAACGCGATGACGGCCTTGTTGTCCGACATGGCCGAGCTTGGCACAGGCTTCAGGGGCGCACCCGGTTGCTGTGCCGCGGACGGAGCGGATGGCGGTGGCGCCACGCTTGCGCATCCGGCAAGCAACAGCAGCCATGCCGAAACGAAAAATAATCCGAATATGTTTTTCAATCGAATAGCCTCTGGAACCAGTTTTTCTTCCCCGTATCCTGCTTGCCCCCGGTTTCCGCATCGAGCTTCGCATCAGCCTTGGCGGCGGACACGTCCGCAGACGAAGTGTCGCAGGGCGATGTCTCCGTCGGCGCAGAACCCTTGATGAAAGGCAGCAACACGCCCGACTTGCATCCCGTATCATAACGCAGTCCGCTGACCGGACCGACATTCACCATTTCGACGTCGTCCGGCATCGCTGGTTCCAGCGGCTCGGGCTGGATGTTCTTCATCATCTCTCCCCAAACGGTCATGGCCCCCGAGGCGCCGGTCAGTCCGGTCGGCTTGTTGTCATCGTTGCCAACCCAGACCACCGCCACGCGGTCGCCGGTGTATCCGGCGAACCAGCTGTCGCGCAGGTCGTCCGTGGTGCCGGTCTTGCCCGCCACATTCAAATCCGCAGGCAGCCAGTTGCTCAGTGATCGTGCCGTGCCTTCGCGCACCACGCCCTGCAGGGCCGCGGTCAGCAGATACACCGGCCCCGGCGGGGCGACCGGTTCGACATTCAGCGGAAAACGCTGCAGCGCCTTGCCGTCGGCGGTGACGATGGTGCGAATCGCGCGCAGCGGCGTGCGGAAGCCGCCGTCGGCAAAGGTCTGGTAAAGCTGGGACACCTCGACCGGCGACAGGCCGAACGCGCCGAGCAGCGACGAGGCAAAGGGTGGCGGCTGCTGCTGGATACCGAACAGCGGCAGCTTGTCGAGTATGCCCTGGACACCGAGTGTTATGCCGAGACGCGCGGTCGCGACGTTGTAGGAATGGGCCAGCGCGGTACGCAACTGCACCTGGCCGTGGAACTGGCGATCGTAGTTGTTCGGCTTCCAGTCGGGGGTGCCCGGCTGGCTCCACACCAGCGGACTGTCGTCCAGCGGCGTGATCAGCGTGTAGTGCTGCGGGTCTTCCAGCGCGGTCAGGTAGATGATGGGCTTGATCAGCGAACCGATCTGGCGCTGGGCATCGATCGCGCGGTTGAATCCGGCGTAGCGCGCGTCGCGTCCGCCGACCATCGCCTGTATCTCGCCGGTCTGCGTGCTGCTGACAACCACCGCCCCCTCCAGCGTATTGGCGGGAAGCCGGTGCGACTTCTCGAGCGCAGTGAGGCGCGTCGCCAACGCATGCTCGGCCTGGTGCTGGACGAACGGATCCAGGGTGGTGAAGATGCGCAAACCCTCGCTGCGCAAATCCTCTTCGCGATAGTCGCGCTGCAGCTGCTGATGCACAAACTGCAGGAAAGCAGGATACGGCGAAGTGCCGGCGGGTGCGCGCTGGACCACGCCCAGCGGTTTCCGGCGGGCCGCGACGAATTGCGCCTGCGTGATGACTTTCTGGCTCGTCATTTCCCGTAGTACCACGTTGCGCCGCTTCAGCGCCAGTTCCGGATGTTTGCGCGGGTCATACACCGTCGGTCCCTTGACCATGCCCACCAGCATCGCGATCTCCTGCGGCTCCAGCCGGTTGAGCGGACGGTCGAAATAGAAATAGCTGGCCAGGCCGAAGCCGTGAATCGCGCGGTTGGCATCCTGCCCGAGAAACACTTCATTGAGATAGGTTTCGAGTATCTCATCCTTGCTGTAATGCAATTCGAGCAGCAGCGCCATCAGCACCTCGTTCGCCTTGCGCGTCAGCGTGCGTTCCGGCGTCAGGAAAAAATTCTTGACGAGCTGCTGGGTGAGCGTGCTGCCGCCCTCGATGCGCTGGCCGGTGACGGTCTTGTACAGCGCGCGCGCGATGCCGCGCGGATCGATGCCCCAGTGCGTATAGAATTTCCGGTCTTCGGTCGCGATCAGCGCGGCGGTCAGCATCTTCGGAACCTGGTCGAGCCTGACCAGCTCGCGATCCTCGTTATGGCCGGGATAGATGCCGCCGATCAGCGGCGGCTCCATGCGCAACAGGGGCAGATCGGCATCGGTGCTGCCGCGCAGCTGCAACAGCGACACCTTGCCGTCGGCGAATTCGACGCGCAGATGCTGCGAAGGCTGCGTGCCATCCCCGAACACAAAGTCGCGGGTCGTGAAATCGATGCCGTTCAATGTGTTCTTGTAGGTCGCCGGCCCGTCCGGCTGCGGGTTCTCGTGATACCCCAGGGACCTCATCTCGCCGGCGAATTGCACGCGCGTCAGCTTCAGCCCCGGATACACCTCCAGCGCGCGGCCGTAGACACGCGCCGGCAAAGCAAACTTGCGGCCGTCGAAAGCATCGCGGATGGTGACGTCGAGATAGTAGATGTAGCCGGACAGTCCCAGCAACAGCAGCAGCACGACCAGTCGCACCGGCCTGCCGGGCATCTTGAATTGGAAGCGGGATATGTTCCAGTGAAAGGAGGGCAACTTCATTAATTATTACCTGCAAAAATGCGGTTATCGTTTCATTGTATATGGGCCACCGCCGAACCGTCGAGACACATATTCAAACGGGATGTTTTTGCGGGTTTATATATCCGGCCCTGCAAACCTGGTTGCGATGCTGACACTTGACTACCGACTTTATTTGACAGATGCCATGATTAATTTATCGAAAGCACGGTCGCTGAGCCACCTGCGAAGAAACAGCACAAGCATGGAGTCCTTCCCGGCAGAATACCGTGTCCTGGGTTTTTGGGCACGTACTGCTTTAATGATCAGATCGGTGATGACCTTGGGCGGAGAAGCGCCATTTTTTTCGAAAGACTTCCTGAAAAAATTTGCCAAAGCATGGGCCGTTTTTCCGTATGGGCCGTTACCAGAACGTTTGAGCATGGGCTCAGCCATGGTCGTAATCATCTCGGTCGCGATCGCGCCCGGTTCGATGATCACCACATCGATATTGAATTGCGCCAACTCCAGACGCAGGCAGTCAGACCAACCCTCCAGCG
>CAZCKZ010000144.1:0-5189 GCA_964499395.1 uncultured Gallionella sp.
GTGGCAGCCGAACACGTCGCCGCTGAACAATATGCCCTGTTGTTCCAGCCAAGTGCACTGGGTGTCCGGCCAATGCAGGTACGGCGTGTTGAGAAAGCGCAGGGTGCGGTCGCCCAGGTCGACGGAATCGCCGGTTTTGACGATGGTGTAGGCCAGGTCGTCGTGTTTGACCAGCGCTTTCAGCATCAACTGCGCCTTGCCTGAAATATACAGTTTGGCCTGCGGGGCGCGGCGCATCAGCTCGGGCAACGCGCCGGTGTGGTCCGGTTCCAGATGATTGAGCACGATGGTGGTGATTTCGTCGTAGCGCGCGACCTGCTCCAGGCGGGTGAAGAATTCGCCGGCGTGTGACTCCTTCACCGTATCGATTACCGCAACCCCCGCATTGCCGCGCACACAATAGGAATTGTAGGTCGTGCCGTTGGCGGTCTTGAGGATGATGTCGAATTCGCGCAAGCCGGGATCGAGCGCCCCTACCCAGTGGGTATCCGGAGCGATTGCGATGGCATCGAGCGCGCCCATCACGAGACTGCTTCCGGTGACGGGCAGGGCTGCGCGGCATGTCCTTTTGAACAGGCTTCCAGGTTGCCTTCCGGTTTCTCATCGTTCAGGCCTATCCATGCACGCACCGCATCGGCATCGAAGCCGGCGCGGAACGCGCCGTCCACTACCAGCAGCGGGCGGCGGATCAGCAGCGGCTCGGCGACCATCATGCCAAGCGCGGTTCCGGCATCCAGCGCGGAAGGATTCACCTCGCCGGATTTGACGCGCGGCGCGCTGGGATTGAACCATTTTTCCACCGGCAGATCGCCGAAGAATGGGCGCAGGCGTTCCGCGCTCCATTTTTCGATCAGCAGGTTCTTCGCCAGCACGGTATGACCCGACGCGGCCAGCCACACCTTCTGTTTGGTGTTGTTGCCGCAGCCGGGTTTTTCGTAGAAGACGACAGTTGCCATGATTCGAGATTCCTCAGGCCGCCATTTTCTGTATCGGAATGCCGGTGAGCGAACCGGGCGGATTCATCGGCTCCCCGTCCTCGCTGAGGATGGCGCCTTCGATGGGGCAGATGGTGGCGCACTGCGGGTCTTCAAAGTCTCCCGCGCATTCCGTGCACTTGTTCGGGTCGATCAGGAATGTCGGCTTCGCCTCGTAGATCGCCTTGCTCGGACACAGCGGTTCGCATGCCCAGCAATTGACACAGGATTCAATGATTTCGAGAGCCATGACTCATCTCCTTTATGCTACCTTTTGTAGTTCGGCGGATTTTTGATCCAGCTTTCCAGCGGCGCGCATCTCTTCGTAAACCGCAAGTATCGCGTCCTCGATCGGCTCCATCGCGTGTTCGCCATTGGGCTGGATGCCCGCAGCTTCCAGCGGCCCCCAGGGTTCGTAGCCGACCTTGCTGCACAGCACGACTTCGCAACCGGCGAGTTCGCGGATGGTCACGTCCAGTGCGCTTTCGCCGTCGCCGCAGGTGTCGCCGCCCTCGCAATAAGGGATCGTTTTGCGGTGGCTGATGAAGCGCGCCCCGGATGAAGATGCCTCGTAGATCAGGAACTCGCTGGCATGGCCGAAGTGTTCGTTGATGACACCGCCGCCCTTGGTGGCGACAGCCATCAGCACCGGCCGCGTTTCCGGCTCAGCATTGATGCCTTCGATGCTGACCAGTTGCACCCTGGCTTCATTGGCGAGACGTTTGCGGTCCAGTTCCTCGTTGATCGCGGCATGCACCTCGGCGCGCATCTTCATCGCTTCGGGATAATTGATCTCCATCGCTTCGATCTTGTCCATGGTGAACTCGGAACCGCGATCTTCGCCCAGCAGTCCCACCGCATCGGCGCGGCACTGGCGGCAGTGGCGCATCATGTTCATGTCGCCGGAGCATTCGTCCTGCAGTTTCTGCAGCTCGTCGTGGGTCGGGCCGCGCTGGCCGGTCAGGCCGTAAAACGTGCCGTGTTCCGCTTCGGAGATCAGCGGCATCACGTTGTGCAGGAACGCGCCCTTGGCTTTGACGATTTTCGAAACTTCCGCCAGGTGCGCATCGTTCACGCCGGGGATCATCACCGAATTCACCTTGACCAGGATGCCCTTGGCGACCAGCATCTCCAGACCCTTCTGCTGCTGCTCGATCAGGATGGCCGCGCCTTCGCGGCCCTTGATGCGTTTGTTCTTCCAGAATATCCACGGATAGATCATCGCGCCCACGTCGGGATCGACGCAATTGATGGTGATGGTGACATGATCGATGTTGTACTTGGCCAACTCCTCAACCTGATCCGGCAACGACAGGCCGTTGGTCGAAACGCACAGCTTGATGTCCGGCGCCTGCTCGGAAAGCATGCGGAACGTTTCAAACGTGCGCTCCGGGTTGGCAAGCGGATCGCCGGGGCCGGCGATGCCCAGCACGGTCATCTGCGGAATGGTTGCCGCGACCGCCAGCACTTTCTTCACTGCCTGCACCGGATGATGCAGCTCGGACACCACGCCGGGACGCGATTCATTGGCGCAATCGTATTTGCGGTTGCAATAGTTGCATTGGATGTTGCAGGCCGGCGCCACCGCGACGTGCATGCGCGCGAAGTAGTGATGCGCCTCTTCAGAATAGCAGGGATGGTTGAACACCTTCTCGCGGATGTGTTCCGGCAGGTGATTCATCTGGTCGTCGGTCGAACCGCAGGAACCGGCCGAACATCCGCCTTTGGCGGCCTCTGGTGCAGCGTTATTGATGACAGGTAATTCCACGTTGAATCCTCCAGGCTGGGGTTTGTATATCTGTCAGCAAACTGCGTGCCTGAGCGGAATGAATTGTCAATATGATGTTTTGTATAGCGATTTTATTTGCGATTCGGCCGGGTGTTACAAACAGCACATGACATCCGCACGCGCTTGTGGCGAAGGCGACAAAAATCCCGATCTGGAAGTAACCGGGTATGCCAGTTGGGCAGATAGGCTGCGGCATTCGGGCCTTGTGACAAGGTCCCCATGCGGTTGGCACTGTAATTGCATTACAAAAAAAGTAATACCAAACATGATCAAGGAGACGATGCTGTGCAAAAGCCTGAACCGATTACCCCTGAACGGATTACCAGGGAAGCCGCGCTGCGCGTCGCGCTGGCGGCGCGCGCGCTGTCCAATACCACGCTGCCGCAATTGATCGACGTGCTGCAGGAACGGCTGGGCGAGAAACTGGATACGGATATATTGCGCACCTTTACCGTCACCGACCTGAAAACAGGATTGGGCAGCCTGGACGGCGAAGAGGACGGCGAGGACATCGGCATCGGGCTTGATGCGATGAAACTGGCGGTGCGCATATTGTGGGGCGATGCGCAGGCGGACGAAGAACTGCCCGAAGTGCTTCCCTATACTGAAGGCGACATGCCCGATTCCGTGCGGGTGGCGATCGCATCCGATATCGGCATGACCCTGAGCGGTCACTTCGGCTCCTGCCTGCGCTTTCTGGTCTATCAGGTATCGGCAACCGACAGCCGTTTGATCGGCATCCGTTCGGCGCTGGAGGCTGATTTTGCCGAAGACAAGAATGCGTTCCGCGCGCAGATCATCGGCGATTGTCATGTTGTTTATATTGTCTCGGTCGGCGGGCCGGCCGCGGCGAAAATCATCCGCGCCAATATCTATCCGATCAAGCGCCCCGAAGGCGGCCCGGCGGAAGAGGTGATCGCCCAGTTCCAGCAGGCGATGGTGAATTCGCCGCCGCCGTGGATGCTGAAAATTCTCGGTGTCAGTGCCGAGCGGCGGGTGAGAAATTATGCCGCCGCTGAAGCGGTAGAGTAGGGAATGGGCAAGCACAAGATAAATCCTTACCAGGCAACGGCCGATCTGATCGCCAACGCCATCGGCACGGCAAAGGTATTTGGCGAGAATCGGCGGATCACCAACCTGGTCGCCAGCAGTATCCTGCGCTTTGCCGAGGAAATGGACGGTAGCGATGCGGGCGACGAATTGTTGTCCCACGCGCTGGGGTGTATCGGTGCACAGGATGCTGGGCATGTCCCGACACTGCACTCGACACTCAACGCACTGTTGCTGGCGCGCGCATGAAATACCAGCTTGGCCGGACACTCGGCACTGGGGATCAAGCATGCTGACCGGCGCATTGCTTGGACTGATGGAGCGGATCGGGCTGGACATCATGACGCTGACGGAAGAGATCGACGAATCCGAGTTCTTCGCCAGCCGGCTGACCCGTGTGCAGACTTTGAAGTTGTTGGGCAACCTGGCGCAGACCGCCGCCAACCTGCCCGCAGAAGCGCGCGAACGCATGCCGCAAATCGACTGGACAACTTGGGCCGCATTGGCAAAAGCGCTTCCCGAACCTTCGCAACACCCCCTGCAGATATGGGTCGCGATCAAGGAGCTTACCCCGATGACCGTGCAGCTGCTGCACGATTACAGGCGGACGCAGCCGCAATTATTTTCAATCGCACCGTGACTTTTTATGCTTGAAGCAGTTTGTTGAAATCACTTCTTTATAAGGCTTGATAATAATTCCGGGCCAAAACTAGTAGAATCCATCCTCTGAAATATCTTAACTTCAAATATACCCATGAATACTCCACTCCCATCCGATCCAAGACTGCTGATGCGCTCAATCATTCAGCGCATCGCCACCGGCCCCGAACTGTCCAAGGACATCAGCCGCGAAGAAGCGCGCCTCGGCACCATGGCCATCCTTGAAAACCGGATCGACCCGGTGCAGGTCGCGATCTTTTTTATCGCGCTGCGCATGAAACGCGAAACGCTGGACGAAAACAAAGGCGTGCTGGATGCCGTGCTGGAGACAACCCGGCGCGAAGTGGCAGCGGTCGACGAGGTCGTCGACATCGGCGATCCGTATGACGGCTACAACCGCTGCCTGCCGACCGCGCCGTTCCTCGGCCCGCTGCTGGCGGAACTGGGCGTGCACGTGGTCAGCCACGGGCTGGACCGGGTGGGTCCCAAGTATGGCGTGTGTGCACGCCACATTCTTCAGGCAGCCGGTGTTCCGGTAGATCTGACCCCGTCGCAGGCTGCCGCCCGCCTGTCCGATCCGGCGCTGGGCTGGGCCTACATAGATCAGGCGCAATCCAATCCGGGCCTGCACAACATGGTTGGATTGCGCGCGCAAATGATCAAGCGCCAAGTGCTGACCACTGTGGAAGTGCTGTCCAAACCAATCGCCGGACGCA
>CAZCKZ010000145.1:0-5158 GCA_964499395.1 uncultured Gallionella sp.
GCCCGTGCAAGAATTCGAAGGCTTGCTGCATCGCATAGCGACCGAATTAACCGGTGCCTTTCGCGCCTTCAAGCCCGTGTGTTGATATGATCACCTGTCTACCAGCATAGGCATAGCGGGATATCCTTTTCACACGGACGAAATTTGAATCACTGCTGACTGCGGCCCTGCAGATGGCATTTGACCAAGTAGCAGGCAATGCAATATCTAATTGGGCTCGATTCATGTGACTGTAACATTACCGTCATAAGATCATTGCCATGGCCCAGTATAAAAACATGGAACGCTTGGTGATCTTTGACGCGGATGGAACAACCATCGACGCGTTTCATGCCATTCAGCTGACTTTCCTGAGGCACGGCATGGACATCGGCGACCTCGAACGATTCCAGAAACGACGCAAGCTGTTCAAGTATTTGGGCGGCCTGCGCGAGTTCCCTACGAATCTGCGCCGCCAGTTCGGCAAGCAGAGCCGCAAGCGGCTGCTGGCCACGCTGACCGATGTCTACCGCACCGAGGCGCGTTTATATCCGGGCATCGCCTCGATGCTACGCACCCTGCTCTCTGCTCCCGATATCCGCGTGGGTTTTGTTACCCGCAATGTAACGATCGAGCCCAAGGAAACATTGGGACGCCTTTTTCAGCGCCACGGCATCGATGCCGACGAGTTCGACTACTTCGCCTGCATACCGCTAAGCGAGAACAAGGTCGAGCATCTGAGGCTTGCCCGGCAGACCTATGCAATCAATCCTGCGCGTGCCTACTCCTGCGGTGACGAGTACAGCGACTATGTCGCGGCGATCGGCGCCGGAACGCATCCTTTCGTTGTGGCCTACGGCTTCGAGGACAGCGTCCGACTAAACCAGAAATTTGGTGTGCCGCCGGAGCTGATATCTACATCTCCGAAGGAATTTACCGGACGCTTGCTGCACGCGCTGGATCTTCCAAACACAGAAAATCAACCCAGGTTGCTTGGCTTTCAAGAACCCTCCCAATCCGCTACCAATTAATACATCCCATGACCCAAATATCCGCACCGCATAAAAGTGTCCACATCTCCTGCATCATCTGCGCCTACAACGAGGCACCGCGAATTGCCGCCGTGCTTGCGGTCGCCGCTGCGCATCCGCTGCTGCACGAGGTGATCGTGGTCGACGATGGCTCGACCGACAACACCGCCGAAATCGTCAGGCAATTTCCCGGCGTAAAGCTGATCTCGCAGCCGGTGAACCGCGGCAAGAGCATCGCGATGGCAACCGGCGTCGCAGCTGCGCAATATGAACTGCTGATGCTGCTGGATGCGGACCTGACCGGTCTGGCCATTGAACATATCAATGCGCTGGCCTTTCCGGTCTTGGCGGGCACGGCGGATGTCAGCCTGAGCCTGCGCAAGAACAGCCTGATGATCTTCCGGGCGATCGGTCTGGATTTCGTTTCCGGCGAGCGGGTCATCCGCAAGGATCTGCTGAGCGAGGTTCTGGAGGAGATGCACGGGCTGCCGCGGTTTGGCATCGAGCTGTTCATGAACCGCCGGATCATCGCGCGGCAATACTCGATTGCGGTCACGCACTGGCCCACCGTCACGCAGTCGCGGAAAACCGAGAAGCTCGGGTACTGGAAAGGCATGCGTGCCGAATGGCGCATGCTCACCGACCTGTTTCAGGTCGACTATCCGCTTGCGCTGATTTACCAGACCTATCAGTTGCTGCTATTGCGAATCAATCGCCCTGCCCCGGTGGCCTTTGCGGTGTGGATCGGCAAGCTGCGCGACAGCCTGCTGTAAGCGGCGTTTGCCGGGCCGTCATTTCTCGGCGGCCCCATTCCCGAGCAGTTGCCAGAGCGCCTTGCCCACGAACAGGAAAAATACCGGAGCGCATGCAATCAGGTACCAGTAATAGAGCGCAAAGCGCCACATCAGCAGCACCGCGCCCAGCGTCGCATGATCGAGCACCGGCGCGAGCAGCGCGGTGAAGCTCAGTTCGACGCCGCCGCTGCCGCCGGGTAGCATCGTGAAATGGCCGGCGGTCTGCGCCAACATCTGGACCAGGAAGCTGTAGGCCAGGTCTACGTGGCGATCCATGCCGGTGATGATCACGTACAGCACGCTGTAGCGCAGCACCCAGTGGCCGAGGCAGCACAGGAATATCCCGAACAGTCTGGCGCGCGAAAACCCGAGCACCAGATGCAGCGCCTCGCGGAAGCGCAGCACGGTGCGGGTCAGCTTGCGCCGGTTTGCCGCCGACACGCGCCGTATCAGTTTGCGCCGGCCGATCCACAGCAGCACGGTGCGGTAGTTTCTTGCACCGGCCCAGCCCAGCGCGACCATGGCGACCAGCAATCCGGCCAGCATCCCGATCTCCCAGCCGATATGCAGCTGTGCGGGATGAAGGAAAAAGGACAGCGTGACGATGACCAGCGCGCTGCTGAACACCAGCATGTCCATCATGATGTCTAGCGCATACATCGCTGCCGCTGCGGTGGCGGGCGCACCATGCCGTTTCAGCAGGTACACATAGCTCAGCAGGCCGCCGCTGCCTGCGGGCGTCGCGTTGATCGCGAATTCGGTGGCCATCACCGTGGCCAGCGCGCGGCCGTGGCCCATCGGTTTTGCGATACCGCCCAGCATCAGGCGCATGCGCCCTGCGTTGAAATTCCAGCAGGCGAAGATCATCCCCAGCACCACGCACAGCAGTGATAGCGGAAATGTTTCCAGGCGACGGAACAGGCCGCTGCCGCCATATATAAGGGCGACGCTCAGGCCCAGCACCAGCCCGACTGCCACGAGCGAAAGCGAGCGCCTCATCGGATGTTGCTATTCAACCATCGCGCCGCGGTTTGCGAAGTTGGGGAACCCGGCGTTCCCAGGAGAACTTTTTGCGTAATATGTCCGTGCAGCATGGGTTGAGAATGGCTGGGTTAATGATTTGCGGCTGTGCACTTGAATGTCGTGCAATTAATAGAAACAGATACCGGGTACAAAAAAATCCCGCCTATGGCGGGCCTTGAAAACATGACGCTGAGTCAGGGCAAATTATTTCAATATTTGTTCTTCAGCCTGAAGTCTGTCCTCTGGTTCATAGCCGGGTAACATTCTATGTGCGATACCCGATTGGTCTTCATCGGCTAGCGGATTTGATTATAGCAATTGATTATTACATCGAGATGTATGCACAGCACCGGTTTACGCAAGCTTGCAGCCAGTGATACTGCGACGCAAAAAGAAGCGGATCATTATTTAGAAAAATTCCAGAAAACAGCATTGACAATCCTGGAAAGTTATCAACCCGAGGAAAATTGCGGGGTTGCGCTATCTTACCCGGTAACAAAACCTTCAACTTACGCTATGTCATTGATTTTAATAAATATTAAATATAACAAAAAATAGACAAAGTAAGCAAAATCCTTGTAATACGCTACTTTGCAACAGTTGATTACTTGTCTATCCACAAAGTTATCCACAGTTTTTGTTGATAAAAATAATACTCTTTAATAATTGGCGTGTTAGAAAAAATCGCATTGCGCGCGCACCAAAAGAATGCGAATTTGATGCACCAATTACATACAAGCAAAAATAATAATTGGCGTACGAGACAACTTTTTTAATCCATCAGCAATAGAGCCGTTCCCCGGACCGCCACTTTTTAAATATAGGCAGTGTCCACTTTTTAAGAGCGCCTCTCATTCCCAATCTCTTTGCATTGCCGGTGTTGGGTAATTCGACACATGGAATCTATTGTAATGAAAATGCAATATTCGAGAGACAAAATTCAAATTCCACATTAACTGCATTCAGGAGATATCGAGATGATGTTCAACATGAAAGAAATGAAAGCAATGGGGTTGGGCGCATGTGCGCTGCTTTTTTGCGCAAGCGCTATCGCGGTTGAAGTCACGGGTGCCGGAAGCACGGCGATATACCCCGTACTCTCGCAATGGGCAACTACCTACAAGGACAAGACCGGTATTTCGATCAATTACCAGTCCATCGGCTCCGGTGGTGGCATTAAGCAGATCAAGGCCAAAACGGTCGGCTTCGGTGATAGCGACATGCCTCTGACACCCGATCAGCTCAAGGAAGCCAATCTGGTGCAATTCCCTGCCGTGATCATCGGCATTACCCCCATCGTGAATGTGCCCGGCGTCAAATCCGGCGAAATGATTCTGGATGGCAAGGTTCTGGCCGATATCTATCTTGGCAAGATCACCAACTGGAACGACAAGGCAATCAAGAATCTGAACCCGAAAATGAACCTGCCCGATTTGCAAATCACAGTCGTGCATCGTGCCGATGGTTCGGGAACCACCTTCTACTTCACCGATTACCTTTCCAAGGTCAGCCCGGAATGGAAGAAAAATGTGGGTTCCAACACTTCCGTTTCCTGGCCTGCCGGTGTGGGTGGCAAAGGAAGCGAAGGCGTTGCATCCTATGTTCACCAGGTCAAGGGCTCCATCGGCTATGACGAATATGCTTATGCGATGCAGACGCATCTGACCTGGACACGCATGATCAACAGCGCCGGCAAGATCGTTTCTCCGACACCGAAGAATTTCCAGGCGGCGTCGGCCAAGACGGACTTCGCCAATGCCAGCGACTTCTATGCGATCATGACTGATGCACCCGGCGCCGACAGCTGGCCCCTCACCGCTACAACTTACTTCCTGCTGCGCAAGGACGCCAGCAAGGCAGACAATAAACAAGTGGTCAAATTTGCAAAATGGTTCCTGCACAACGGCCAGTCACAGGCGGAAAAACTGGACTATGTGCCTCTTCCCAAAGCCACCGTCAAGCTGATCGAAAGCTACACCAAGAGCAAACTCGGCGTCTGATTAACCGAAAGCTGAATTAAATGGGCCGCAATGCGGCCCATTTTTATGTCAACAGCTCAATTTGCACCTTGTAAATTTCTGTGTGTATCAATTCTCTGCAGGCTGACCACTCGGGGTTATCGAACAAGTCTGATGACTTTATGTTTACGGCCCACTGATTCGCTGGGCGATAAAAAAGGCCTGCATCGCTGCAAGCCTTGTATTTATTGGGGTGACTGATGGGGCTCGAACCCACGACAACCGGAATCACAATCCGGGACTCTACCAACTGAGCTACAGCCACCATTGATCAAACAACTGGTATGAAGCATGCCGGACGAAATATTGTCCT
>CAZCKZ010000146.1:0-5130 GCA_964499395.1 uncultured Gallionella sp.
ACTGACATGTTAAGATAATCCCAATTTCTTATCACGTTCCTGCAAGAGGTAAACCGTCCATGGTTGCCGATATCACTCCAGGTACGACCGCCAGCGTGGAAATCTGGCGCGACGGCAAGACCAGGCAACTGTCGGTGCATGTGGGCGAGATGAAAGTGGCCAGCGCAGATGAGCAATCCTTTGGCGGGGATAAGGGCGGGCTGGGTCTGGAAGTGCGTCCGCTAACACCTGGTGAGCGCAAGCAGGCGGAAGTTGGCGAAGGTTTGCTGGTGGAGAACGTCGAAGAGGGTCCGGCCGCCCAGGCAGGTATCCAGTCCGGCGACGTAATCCTGTCCGTAAATGGCGAGAAGGTGGGCAGTGCCAGGAAACTCCGTTCCCTCGTGGCGAAGCACAAAAAGGATGTGGCGCTGCTGGTGCAGAGGGGAAACAGCAAGATGTTTGTTCCCATCCAGCTCGGATAGCGGATACTTGCGTGTGGCAAAACCGGGACGCAGATACGAACTGCCGCGTCCCGGTTTTGTGCGCTAGATTTCTGACTCTCCCAGTTTTTTGGTCATCGTGCTGCGTTCCGCGGCATATTCCCCGGTGAGCGCAAACCCACGCAACTGATCCTGCGCATCGAAGAATCCAAGCTTGATTCCCTGTTTGGTTTCCTGGTCATTTGTCAGGATGCGCCATGCGCCGACCGCATCACGCGCAACGGGCAATACCGCGATCGGGTGGGCCGGTGTTTTGACCACCACCGGCATGGCGGGGAAATCCGCGCGCGCATCCTTGCCTGTCAGCACCTGTGCCAGGGCGCGTGCCGCGTGCATGATGGGCAGCACATAAGGCAATACCTGCCCTTCGATTTCGGCGCAATCACCCAGCGCATAAATCGATGCGTCACTGCTGCGCAAATGTGCATCCACCACGATGCCGCGATTCACTGCCAATCCCGAACTGCGCGCCAGGTCGACACGCGGGCGCAAGCCGACGGCGGACAGCACCAGGTCTGCATGCAAAGTCGTGCCATCGGTCAGTGTCAACGCATAGCCCGTCGACTGCCTGTCCACTGCCTGCACTGCGACGCCGAACCGGCCAGTCACGCCCAGCGCAGCCAGGGGTTCGAGCAGTTGTCTGCCCGCTTGTTCAGGCATGAGGCCGGAGAGCGGATGGGTGGCCGGGTCAATTATCGTCACGGTATATCCGGCAGTGGCAAGATCATTCGCGAATTCACAACCGATCAGTCCGCCGCCGATAATGGCGATATGTTTTGTCCCATGCGTCAGTGATTCAATAGCGACCCGAAATTTCGCGTAGTCGGCAAGATCGTTCACCGACAGCACCGCTTCAGCCGCGTCACCCTGCAATGGCAGGCGTATCGGGTCGGCACCCAGCGCCAGAACCAGACGTGCGTACTCGATCACGCCCGAAGATGTCCGCAGCTGTTTGTGTTCGCGATCGATACCCGACACTTCGGTATTCTGCAGCAGCATGAAATCCAGCTGTTTGGCCATATCCGCCGCTGCAGTAATAACCAGCGCCTCGGCGCTTTTGCCCTGCGCCAGCGCATTCGAAAGCATGGGCTTGGAATAATAGTCGCCGCTGTCGCGCGTGACCAAAACGATCGGCACACTGCGGTCAAGCTTGCGCAACTCGCGCACCAGCGTGTATCCGGCCAGGCCGCTGCCCAGCACTGCAATAGGTTTCATTGTTCTTTACCTTTGATATTTCCGCAGGCCGCACAGCGGCCCGCACATAACAGCCGGCAGCTTACAGCTCCACCATTTCAAAATCGGCTTTGGCTACACCGCAATCCGGGCATGCCCAGTTTTCGGGGATGTCCGCCCACGCCGTACCGGGAGCTATCCCCTCGGCCGGCAGGCCGACTGCTTCATCGTATACAAAACCACACACCACACATTGCCAGACTTTCATAATATTCTCCTTGGATTAAGCGTTTACCTTCGCCAACATGGCGCTGTATTGATTGGCATGGTGCTCTTCCACTTTGGCCAACGCGGCAAAGCGTTTCGCAGCCTTTTGCAGCATTGCCTGGAATTGTTCCGCATGCTGTTTCGATTCGGCGATCTGCTCGTTGATTTCAGCAGCCGCGGCTGCATTGCCTTCATGCTGTGCCGTTTTGAGGAAACCGGGGTACATTTCGGTGTACTCGTAGTTCTCACCCTCGATCGCCATTTCCAGGCAACGCACAGGTGTCATGGTTTCCCTGGGGTAAAACAGGCCAAGATGCCCGAATGCGTGTTGCACTTCCTGGGCGGCTGTTTCTTTGAAGATGTGCGCGGTTTCTTCGTCGTCCGCTGCACGCGCGATCTTTGCGAAGTAGCGATACTTGATATGCGCCATCGATTCTCCGGCAAATGCCGATTCGATGTTGGCGACGGTTTTGATTTCCGGTCGTTGCATGATGTTCTCCTTAAATGATTGATTGGGTGGTTTGCGTCTACGGATGCAATTCAAGGTTTATGCATCGATATATATAATTGATTGTTTAACTAAATATAATTTATCTGGCAAATCGCTTAATGCAAATTGCAGAAACGACCGGATGCGACATGCCCATAAAATAGCCGCGAAGAAACTTCGCGGCTATTCTGGACGACCGGTTGGTGAAGCGAAGTGCGCTGAACCCGTCAGGCTTGCAAATCGCGTAGCAGTGAAGCGCGTATCTCTGCAGGTACAGGATCGAGCGCTGCCTGATAGGCTGGGTGATCAATGCCCATGCCCAGGGCAGCGCCCTGCTTTAACGCAGCGATCATCTGTGACGTCAGCTCGAAGCGCATGAAATGCACTGCCGAGGTTTTCTCGTCGGTAGTGCGATCCAGATCTTCATCGGCGATCGCATAGACCCGCTCAAAACCGGCAACCTGCACCCACACCCGGTCTTCGATACCGGTCAGCTCGGCGAGCTTGCGCTGGCGTTCCGCAGAATCCGGATATTCGATCATCATCGTCGCTTTCCAGTTGCTGCCGTCCGGAATCAGCGGATTGTAGACATCAAGTTCTTCCTGGATCAGCTCCGGTTCGAACATGCGTTCCAGCCGCAACATTTCCTGCACCTGATAATGCATCGTCAGCTCGTCTTCGAAGATCAGCGTGACGTGATCGCCCAGTGCGACGCTGCGGTTTTGCTTGTGCGCCATCACGTCGGCGCGGAACGCATTGCGCGCCTTGGCATAGGCTTCCAGCGTCATCAGTTTGTCGTGTGTGAGTTTTGCCATGTCTTCAATGCTGGCCGGTGATCGGCCCCTCCTTGAACAGGTTGTCCTTCAGTTCATGATCGAACGCCGGATCATGGCGGCGTATCCATTCCAGCACCATCGCGGCGTGTTCCTTTTCCTCGTCGCGGTTGTGTGCGAGGATTTTTTTCAATTCAGGATCGGTAACGGCATCCACGCGCTGGTTGTACCAGTCCACCGCTTCCAGTTCCTCCATCAGCGAAACAATTGCGCGGTGCATGTCCATAGTCGCTGCGGACAGTTTTTCCACCGGCTCGTGATAACCTTCGTTTGCCATTTCATTCTCCTTGATATAGTTGATCTATAAGCCGTATGCCATGCGTACCAGTGTGATCGGGTGCTCCGGTGCAGTGCCGTCCGCGCGTGCGTGACCGATGTGGTGACCTGCCATCGCGCAGTCGCTGCCATAGTGCGCCGGCTGCGCCTGGTTGACCCGGTCCACCACCGGCCGGACGATCTTCATCGCGAATTCGTGATACTCCTTCTTTACCGCGTAAGTGCCGTCGTGGCCCGAGCAGCGCTCGATGATGTCCACTTCGGTACCGGGGATCAGCGCAAGCAGCTCCCTGGTCTTGGGGCCGATGTTCTGCACACGCTGGTGGCAGGCGGCGTGATATGAAACCTTGCCGAGACCGGCGCTGAAATCGGTCTTCAGCCTGCCCTCCTTGTGGCGCAGCATCAGGTATTCGAAAGGGTCGTAAAAGGCGTTTTTCACCTTGATGACGTCCGGGTCATCCGGGAACATCAGCGGCAGCTCCTGCTTGAACATCAGCACGCAGGATGGAACCAGCGCGGTCAGGTCCCAGCCGGCATCGACCAGCTTGGCCAGTACCGGGATGTTGGTTTCTTTCGCTTCGCGCACTGCGTCAAGATTACCCAGTTCCAGTTTGGGCATGCCGCAGCAACGTTCTTTTTCGGCAATGGTGACGGGAATGCCGTTGTGCTCGAATACCGCAACCATGTCCTCGCCGGGGACGGGTTCGTTGCGGTTCATGTAGCAAGTCGCGAACAATGCGACTTTGCCTTTCGTTTTGCCCGCAGCTTCGCCGGCTGTATCCAGCGGTAGCTTTCTCAGGCGGCTGCGCAGCGGCCGGCTTGAATATTCAGGCACCCATGCATCGGCATGGATTTCCGCAACGGCTTCAAGCACCTTGCGCGCCGGTTTCAGCCTGTTCACCGCATTGACCGTCTGGGCCACGACCGGGATGCCGGCCAGGCTACCTACGGTGTCGGTGCTGGTGAGTATCCTGTCGCGCAACTTGGTGTCACGGTTCTTGTAATGGAATGCCTTGGCGCGCAGCATCAGGTGCGGGAAATCGAGGTTCCACTCGTGAGGCGGAACGTAGGGGCATTTGGTCATGTAACAGAGGTCGCACAGATAGCAATGCTCGACCACTTTCCAGTAATCGTCTTTCTTGACGCTGTCCATTTCCATCGTCTCTGATTCGTCGATCAGGTCGAACAGGCTCGGGAATGACTGGCACAGGCTAACGCAGCGGCGGCAGCCATGGCAGATGTCGAACACCCGCTCCATTTCCTTGAACAGCGATTCCTCGTTGTAGAAATCGGGGTTCTGCCAGTCCAGCGGATGGCGGATGGGGGCTTTCAGGTTACCTTCACGTGGGGCTTCAGCCATGTCTCGTACCTCATCATGTTTGAGTTCGAAAAAAACCGGCGCGGATCGCACATGCAATCCGTGCCGGGTATTTGCTATCAGCCCAGTTCGTTCAGGGCCTTCTGGTAGCGGTTGGCGTGCGAACGTTCTGCTTTGGCCAGTGTCTCGAACCAGTCGGCGACTTCGTTGAAACCTTCCGCGCGTGCATCCTTGGCCATGCCCGGGTACATGTCGGTGTACTCGTGGGTTTCGCCTGCGACGGCGCTCTTCAGG
>CAZCKZ010000147.1:0-5123 GCA_964499395.1 uncultured Gallionella sp.
ACCCGGGAGAAATCCACCTGAAAATCTTCGCCGGCCAGGCGCTGCAAACCGGTTTCGAACAATGCGGGGACGGTTCCAATGTTCAAGTTGCCCTGCACCACCATCCACTCGCCCTCGCGTTTGATCACTTCGCCCCCGTCTTCACCATATCGCCATCGGCCGCACTGGCGTTCTTGTCGGAAAGTGTCTTGATCAAACCGTCGATACCGTCTTGCTGAATTTGCGATGCGAACGTGCCGCGATAGCTCATCACCATGCTGACCCCTTCAACGGATATGTCGAACACCTTCCATCCATCCGCGGCCTTCTTCATTTCATAATCCACTGATGTCGGCTGTGATCCTGGCTTGCTGATCACGGTACTGACGGTTACCTCGGTATCTTCGGGCGCCATCCTGACCGGCTTCACTTCAATCGCCTGGTCACGATACACCGTAAACACTTTGGTATAAGTGCGCACCAGTAAATCGCGGAATTCGGTGACTAGTGCCTGTTGCTGCTCGGGAGTGGCAGTACGCCAGTATCTTCCGACCGCCAGTTGGGTCATGCGTTGAAAATCAAAATGCGGCAACACCTTGGCGTCCACCAGCGCGATGATCTTTTTCTGGTCGCCCGCCTGGATGTCCTTGTCCTGCTTGATGATCGCAGTGACTTCCCGCACGGTGTTTTTAATCAGCACATCGGGCGCAATCACCTCGGCGTGTGCCGCAACGACGGCGCAGCACATCAATGTACCCAGAATCATTTTTTGCAACGAAGTCATGTCATTTCTCTTTATTTTCTTGATCTCTTTTTTGAATACAGTTATTTCGGATTGGCAGGTTCTGTAGCCTTGTTATAAATGAACTTGCTGATCAGGTTTTCCAGCACCACCGCTGACTGGGTCATTTTGATTTGATCCCCGTTCTTGAGCATCTCACTGTCGCCGCCCGGCACCAGGCCGATGTATTGTTCCCCCAGCAGGCCCGAAGTCAGGATACTGGCGAACGTATCCTTGGGAAACTGGTAACGCTTGTCCAGACTCATCTCCACATCCGCTTCGTAGCGCTGCGTATCCAGCGTAATGCCGGTCACGCGTCCGACCAGCACCCCTGCGCTCTTGATCGATGCCTTGGGCTTCAAACCGCCCACATTGGTAAAATACGCATGCACTTGATAGGTCTCGGACATATCGTAAGTACCCAGGTTCCCGACTTTCATCGCCAGCATTGCCAGCGCGGCGATACCTGCCACCACGAATATACCCACCCAGAGATCCAGCGTAGTCCGTTCCATATCCTAAGTTCCTCTAAACATAATTGCGGTCAAAACGAAATCCAGCATCAATATCGCCAGCGAAGAGGTCACCACCGTGCGCGTGGTCGCACCGGAAACCCCTTCCGCGGTGGGTGGTGCGTCATAACCTTCGAACAGGGCAATGATCGTCACCACCGTACCAAACACGAGGCTCTTGATCACGCCGTTCATGATGTCATCGCGAAAGTCCACGGCAGCCTGCATCTGCGACCAGAACGAACCCTCATCGACGCCAATCTGTATCACACCCACAAAGTAGCCTCCGAGCACCCCCACCGCACTGAACAGGGCAGCCAGCAAAGGCATGGAGATCACCCCGGCCCAGAAGCGCGGTGCAACGATGCGGGCGATCGGATTGACCGCCATCATTTCCATCGCGGAGATCTGCTCGGTCGCTTTCATCAGTCCGATCTCGGCAGTCATTGCCGAACCGGCGCGACTGGCAAACAACAGTGCCGCCACCACCGGCCCCAGTTCCCGCACCAGGCTCAGCGCCACCATGCTTCCCAGCGCCGATTCCGATCCGTAGCGTCTGAGCGTTTCATAACCCTGCAGTCCCAGCACCATCCCGACGAACAAACCCGCCACGACAATGATGATCAGCGACAGCACCCCGGTAGAAAACAATTCTTTGACGATCAGGTGGAAACGGCGAAAGCTGTTGCCCGAATACACCAGGGTGAGAAAGAAGAAACGTGTCGCCATACCGATGCGCCATACCGCGTTGATTGAGCGGTGTCCGGTCTCCCTGATCGCCTCTATAAATGTTGGCACCATGTTGTCAGGTCCTCAAATTCAAATCTTGGCGGTAATCGCCGCCGGGGTAGTGAAACGGTAACGGGCCGTCTATCTCGCCATGCACAAACTGATGCACGAATGCCTTGTCGGAAGCACGGATTTCATCTGCCGTCCCCTCCGCGACAATCACACCATTCTCCATAAAATAAACGTAGTCGACAATCTTCAGGGACTCCTGCACATCGTGGGTCACCAGTACCGTTGTGGCTCCAAGCGCATCGTTCAGACGGCGAACCAGGTCACCGACCACCGTCAACGAAATCGGATCGAGTCCGGCAAACGGCTCGTCATACATGATCAGCATCGGGTCGAGTGCCACGGCTCGTGCCAATGCAACGCGCCGCGCCATACCGCCGGACAGTTCGGAAGGCATCAAATGCTGCGTACCGCGCAAACCCACTGCGTGCAGCTTCATCAACACCAGATCGCGTATCAGTTCCTCGGTAAGACTGGTGTGTTCCCGCATCTGAAACGCGACATTGTCATAGACCGACAAATCGGTGAACAACGCGCCAAACTGGAACAGCATGCCCATCTTGCGGCGCATCGCATACAGTGCATCCTGATCCAGGTCGTGAATTATCTGCCCGCCCACCTTGACATGACCCTTGGTCGGCTTGAGCACCCCGCCAATATGGCGCAGCAGCGTGGTCTTGCCGCAACCGCTCAAGCCCATGATGGCAATCAACTTTCCCTTCGGGAAAGTCATGTTGATGCCTTTCAGAACGGCACGCTTATCGTAGGCAAAATGCAGGTCGCGAATTTCGACCAAGGCGGAAGAAGACAAAATTTTAAACCCGAAAATCCAATGTGCATATTCTAAACTACCCGGTCGATAATCCCCAACTTATTGAACCCGATGCCAATATTCCTGGATATTCCCTATTGAGCTTGCCCGCACTTGCCGTTATGCTCCGCACACGGCAAGCATCTTTATATGAAAGCTAAATGAACGACTTATCTACTCTTCCCAGCCTGATAATCGTTGACGATGACCCTCTGATTCGCGAAGGTCTGGCGGTCTCCTTCTGCAACGACTTCGAAGTTCATCAGGCCGAATCACGCATTGAGGCAATCGACTTGCTGCGCAGTTTGCCCTGCGCACCGCAACTGGCATTGATTGATCTGGGATTGCCCCCTTTCCCGCACCGTCCTGACGAAGGCTTTCACCTGATCGCAGAATTGCTGGCGCACTCGCCGATGATCAAGATTTTCGTCCTGTCCGGACAGGACGGACAAAGCAACGCGCGCCATGCGCGCGCACTGGGCGCGGTAGATTTTATCGCCAAACCCTGCGCGCCGGAGAAGATAAAAAAACACCTTCAGGATGCCCTGAAAGTCCAGGACGAAGCACCCGGCAACGACGATCAGGATGACAATCTGCTCGGCCTCGTCGGACAAACCCCCGCGATGCAGGCGCTGCGCAGCCAGATCGTGATGTACGCAGCCATTCCTTTTCCCGTATTGATTGAAGGCGAGTCGGGCTGCGGCAAGGAATTGGTTGCCTCGGCAATCCAGAAACTGGCAAGCAACCCCGATTCACCCTTCAAAGTGCTCAACTGCGCCGCGATTCCCCCCACCCTGATCGAACCCACCCTGTTCGGCTATTGCAAAGGAGCCTTTACCGGCGCGGCCAACGCACAATCGGGGTTTTTTGAAGAGGCATCTGCCGGCACGTTGTTCCTCGATGAAATCGGCGAACTGCCGCTGGAACTCCAGACAAAACTGTTGCGCGTGCTGGAAAACGGTGAATATCAGCGCGTCGGCGAGACCACGACACGCAAAAGCGGCGCGCGCATCATTGCCGCAACAAATCGCAATCTGCGCGAAGCAGTCAGGGTGGGCACATTTCGCGGCGACCTTTACCACCGCCTGAACGTCTTCTCGATCAATGTTCCGCCATTGCGTGAACTGGGCACGGACAAACTGGCCTTGCTCAACCATTTCCGCGCTTATTACTCAAGGCAACTCAAGCAACAACCCTTTGAACTGCTCCCGGATGCCCTGCAATGCTGGGAACAATACAGCTTCCCCGGCAATACCCGGGAATTACGCAACATCGTCATCAGGCTGACCACAAAGTTCCCGGGAATGACAGTCAACAAGATACAATTACAGGATGAGTTCGACCCTCTGGAAACCAGCGTACACAGCCAAACATACGCATCTTCCGCATCGATAATTCAGCAACTGCAACAAGGCGATTTCAGTCTGGATCGTCAACTCCGCAAACAGGAAGGCCAGTATATCGCCGCCGCGCTGGAGCTGGCCGCAGGCAATATCAGCGAGGCCGCCAAGCTGCTTGGCATCAACCGCACCACATTGCACAGCCGCATGGGCGCGCATGAAAAACTCAACACACAGGACATAAAGACATGTATTTAGAACACTTCGGACTTTCCGAGCCGCCGTTCAGAATCACACCCGTCACGGTGTTCTTTTTTTCCGGCGCCAACCGCGGCGAAATTCTTGACGCGCTGATCTACTCCATCTCCGAAGTCGAAGGGATCATCAAGGTCAGCGGCGAAGTCGGCAGCGGCAAAACCATGCTGTGCCGGATGTTGCTGGAAAAACTCCCAGAGAACGTCGAGGCTATTTATCTGGCCAACCCCAGCTTGTCGCGCGAAGAAATGCTGTATGCGATTGCGGACGGGCTCGGCCTGAACATCAACGGTGAACGGGTCGGCATCATCATGCAGAATATCCAGAACAAGCTCGAGGAGAGAGCACGCGAAGGCAAGCGCGTCGTCGTGCTGGTGGATGAGGCGCACGCCATGCCGCCTGACACGCTGGAAGAATTGCGCCTGTTGTACAACCTGCAAGTAGGCAATGCCAAGCTGATGCAAATCGTGCTGTTCGGGCAACCGGAACTGAACGCCAAACTCGACCAGCCCAACATGCGCCAGCTCAAGGATCGCATTGCACATCACTTCCACATGCAACCGCTGTCGCGCAATATCCTGGAAAACTACCTGATGTTCCGGATGCGTGCGGCCGGCTATCACGGCCCGAATATTTTCTCGCCGAGT
>CAZCKZ010000148.1:0-5102 GCA_964499395.1 uncultured Gallionella sp.
TCGTTTGTATCGTCGATTTGCTGTGGGGGAGAAAATGCATACGGCTGCGAAAGGCTTGCCTGGTCAGTTGTTGGTTCCACTCCGGCCGTCCCGGGAACCACCTCAATGAAATTATCCCTGTCGGACAGCAACTGGCTAACCAGATCACCGCGCAGTTCCGGGATTTCCTTGTTGCAAACACGCTGCACCATTTCGTCCAGGGCGGCCACGGCCTGATCAAGCATCAGTAATTGACCCTCGCTCAGCGTGAACGTCTTTTCCAGGCGCGCCTGAAGCCAGCCCTCCAGGGCGTAGGCCAGTTCAACTACTGCGGCAAAACCCATGGTACGACTCACGCCCGCCAGCGTGTGCGCGGCACGCATGAAATCATATTGCACCATCGGCGGCTCTGCGGTGCGCAACTCATCAAGCTGTTGATGCAGGACTGCGATATTTTGTTTTACTTCGGCAGTGGCGATACTGAACAATACCGGGGAGTACGAAGTTGCATCGCCCTCCGCAGCGGCTTTTTCTTCAATCGCCGGGACGGGTGCGGATGGTGCTACCGTATCCTGACCGGAGCCGGCGCCCGCCTCCGGCAATTCAGTAGTTGGCGATTCGGCCAGTTGTATTTCGGCATCGAGGCCATCCTCGATTTTTTGCGCAGTCGCTATCAGGTCGCCCGCCTCGATGGTCACCCCGCCCTGTTTGCTGAGCATATCCACCCAGCCGACAAAAGACTGTGTTGTCGTCCTGATGAAATTCAGCAGGCCCGGTGTGGCTGTTTTGTTTTGCTGCAGCCATTTGTTCATGGCACGTTCGACACACCACGCGACCTCACCCAAATCGGTCAGCCCAACCATCCGTCCACTACCCTTGAGGGTATGGAAACCGCGCCTTATCGCCACCAAAGGCTCATGGCTGTCAGGATGCAACTGGCAAGTATCAAGATTTTTCAGCATGGTGGACAGAACTTCTTGTGCCTCTTCCAGGAATATGGCGAGCAATTCCTGATCTTCTTCTGATCGGTGCGGCTTCGTTGTGGAAATATTCGCAGGTTCAACCGGCGCAATTTCCAGCGAAACGTATTCCCGTGGCGGCTCGACGGAAACGGTGAATGCGGGTTCGGGGACATGCTCGGCCGTGACGATGCCCGGTAGTGCAGACTCCGCGGGCCGTATTGCGGTTTTGATTGTCTCTTGTTTGTTCAGCCCGAGCATCCCGGCCAATGCCGCCTGAAGCCCCGAAACATCGGCTGACTGCCCATGTGTAAGCTGTTGCAAGTAATCTTCCAGCGCGCTGATCGCATCGGCCAGGGCATATTTTTCCGCCGACTCCGGGGCTTCCCCACTCTGCGTAAAACGACCGATACTGTCCTGTATGGATGCCAGCAGTTGTCCGGCCTGCTGCAGGGATGAGATGCGCAAACCGCCCTGTATCTGGTTCAGCAGACGCTTCAACTCAGGCAACTCGTCACGGTTGATCGCACCGTTGAAAAATGCGTTCAAACCCTGTTCGACGTGCTGGAGGTTAACCAGCATTTCGCTGGCCAACGAAACCATTACGTCGCCCGGTTGTTCCATCCGGTAGTGGAGTTCAACCAGTTCAGCCAGCCGTTTTGTGTCTTCCGGTTTTTGCTTTACCGCAGCCTGCATGCGTTCGGTCAGGATGTGCGCCTGTTCCTGGAAGCTCCCGCCTATGCGGCGGTAATTCTCTATACCGCTGCCCAGCAGCAACAGCGCCATCGCCATATCTATCGCAATCGGCCGGGCGTGTTCGGGCGAAGTGGCATACTGCGACAATACCTGAATCTGTCTGGCCAGATACTGAAGGACATCCCGGTCAAGTTTATCGCTCTGCAAGGCAATCTGTTCGACTTGCTTGCTGAACTTTTCGCATGCCGTACCGTCGCCTTGCGCGCATTGTTCCCAGTATTCTTCGGCCACGCTCAATTGATCGCGCATGACAACAAGCATCTGGTCCACCTCGGTTGGGGACAGCGCCGATAGTTCTGGCAAGTACTGGTCCAGCGAATAAATCTGCTTGATCGCCTCCACGTGTTCACTCACGACATGACTGTTCCCGATCATGTAGAGCATCTCGTTCATTACCGGCGTTACATCACCTGTATTACCCTCGACAACCGCGCGCAACTGCTGGTCTATGCGGCTCAGCAACTTGCGCACATTCATTTCCGGAGGCAATCCGTCCAACTTCACACAATCGAGCAGTCCATAGCCCACCCACCAGAACGCGCGGCTCTCATCCTGCGGTGCACTGCGCAATACCCCTTCCAGCACCTGTTGCATTTGTTGCGCGGAGGCAGCGACATTGTCCTGGCGCATCCATTTCAACAGTCCCTGCTGGTACTGGCTGCGCAACATCTTGAGATGCGCGATATCTTCGTTCTGGACAGGCAGGCTCAACACCTGGTTTGGCAATTGCACATCGAGATTGGGATAAAACAAATCAAGCTCGAATGACATTTCCAGGCCGCGCAGCTGCTGCAACTCCTGATATTGCGGAAACAGGCGCAATGAGACGTTATCCGCACCGTTGGCCAGCGAGTCGAGGTAGTGGGTGATACCGAACAAGGCGCGGCGCAACACGTCGCGATGCATCGCGGAAACCTGATCCGGATTCGTTGCAAACTCGCCAAGCGTGAGCTCCAGCTCTGCACAAAACACTGCGGCACCAAACAGGCCGACCATCTTCAACACGCCTTGCAAACTGTTCAATCCGGTGCGCGCTGCTTCCAGCACCGGCGCATTGTCCGCTGGAGCGGCGAGATACTGCTCAATCTGCGCACTGATGTCTGCCAGCGTGCTATCAATGCCGGGTTTCACAGTGGCAAGCATATTGCGATCAAATTGTGCGCTGTTGCTCATGTATTGTCGTTCCGTGCGGTTGGCCGGCTATTACAATTTGAAGCCTGCTACCGAACCCCTTAACTCCTTCGCCAGTGCGTTCAACTGTCCGATGGAATTGGTCGTTAAACGCGTACCCTCGGTGGTCTGCACCGTAATTTTGAGGATGTCATCCATCACAGTCGCCACTTCGCTGGCCATATCGGTCTGCACCTGGGTGGATATCGAAATACTGTTGATCAGGGCCGCCAGCTCATTGGACACGCGTTCAATTTCCCGCAGCGACTGGCCTGCCACATCGGAAAGCTTGGCTCCTTCCACCACACCCAGGGTACTTTTCTCCATCGCCGCCACCGCGTCATGGGTATCGCCCTGAATGGTTTTCACCAGCGCACCGATCTGCTTGGTCGCCTCGGCGGAACGTTCCGCCAGACGCTGCACCTCTTCCGCAACCACCGAAAACCCGCGCCCTGCTTCGCCAGCCGATGCCGCCTGGATCGCCGCATTCAACGCCAGCACGTTGGTCTGTTCGGTAATGTCGGAAATCAGATCCACGATTTCACCGATCTCCTGCGAGCTTTCGCCGAGTCGTTTGATGCGTTTGGAAGTATCCTGGATTTGTTCGCGTATGCCGTCCATGCCGCTGATCGTGTTGCGCACCGCCTGCGCACCCTGCTCAGTCACCGCCAGTGTGCGGCGTGCCACTTCAGCCGACTTGACCGCGCTGGAATCGACTTCCTTGACGGATTTGGTGATCAACCCCACCGCTTCTCCAGCCGTCTGTATCTCCCGCGCCTGCTTCTGGGTAGCATCCAGCAGGCCCCTGGAAATGTCATCGGCATTTTTTGTGGCCTTACCCATCTGCTCCACCACGGCGATAATCCGCGACACCAGCTTGCGAAACTCTTCAGTGGTGTAGTTCAACGAGTCTGCGATCGCACCGGTGACATCTTCCGTAACGGTAGCGCGAACCGTCAAATCACCGTCGGCCAGGTCACCCATCTCATTCATCAAGCGCAAAATCGCGCTCTGATTCTGGCTATTGATACGCGCTGCTTCCTCGGCGCGGCGGCGTGAATCATCCACATAAGCCTTGGCCAGCATCAGCAGCGATAACAACAGCAACAGGCCAAACAGCAAAGCACTGGCCGTGGCAATCCGCGAGGTTGACTGGTAAGCATCTACCAGACGCTGCGCCCCGGCCAACAATGAATCAGAATCATCCACGATCGCTTTGGCTGCACTTTTTGCCGCCACCAGGTTGCGCACCTGTGAAATCAGAGTCTCGACGCTGCTGCGGGTGGTATCAAACAATTCGCTCGCGCGCACCACATTTGCATTTGTCCCAGGCAGCGCGGCCAAACTGTCCTCACCGGCAGTCAGGTCAATCGCAACCTGGGCCACCTGTTCAATCGTCACGTTCACCCCCAGCAGCCTGGTCGCATCTTTGCCGATACGTTCCGTTTCCAGCGCAAAACGCGTTGCACGTTCTTTTTGTACACCGCTAAAAGTTTCGGTCATCTTTTGTGTCAGACCGCGCAGCTCGGTACTTATCGTGTCTATCGTTGACAAGGTCACCGCCAGCGTCACCAGGCCGGCACGTCCGTCCTGCAAAGTTTGCACCTCCGACAGGGTCTTGTCTGCTTTCTTGATGAACTCATTGAGCACAACGCGCTGTCGCCCCGCGGTCGGAGGCAGCGAACCCTCGCCCTTGTCAAGTCTGGTCAGGATATTGGACAGACTCACCCTGCTTTCCTCCAGTGCATCAAAAGCCGCCGAGTTTCCGGATAAAGCTTGCTGCGCATCTTTGGCGAGCCGCTGCGACAACATCAGCAATCGGCTGGATTGCCCCACGTAGCGCACGCTGTTGCTTTCCACACGGTTACTCATGTAGGCAGCAATCGCGGTTAATACAAAAAAGATAGCTGCGGCCACCCCAAATACTCTCAGCTTGGATTCGGCTAATACCTGTTTAGCTGCCATGTTCTTCCTCTCCCCCTAGGGAATTTCTTGAAAAAGCGAATTGCTAAATACCCACCTGCAAAAATTCGGCCTGCGCCAGCAATCCCTGCACATCAAGCTTGCGCCAGGACACGCCCGACTCATCCTGATACTCGAGTTGGCCATCATTCTCTGTTGTTGGCCAGTTGCTCGCGTCGCGCAAACCCAGCACACGATCGACCAGCAATCCCGCGTTGAAAGCATGCCGTTCTGAAAGAAGCAATACACGGTTATTGGTATCCCCTGATACTGCGC
>CAZCKZ010000149.1:0-5099 GCA_964499395.1 uncultured Gallionella sp.
CGATGATGGTGTTGCCCCCGGAAATCTCCCGCAAGCTGGCCAATCCCGCCGGTTCGATTGTATTGATCGCCGCTGTGCCGGGTGTTGCCGCTACCGCACTGGCTGCTGGCTGCTGTGTACCATCCTTGCTGTAGGCGGAAAAAGTCGCAACCTTTGAAACTTCGACTGACGGTACCTGTTCCAAATCTGCCGCAGGGCTTGCGGCTACCGCCGTTCCACCGGGTATCTGGTAACGTTGATCGCTGGCCGGGAGGGTCAGATCGGGTGGAACTTCCAGCGAGGGTATTTTTTTCGCCGCGGCAGCATAATCGATCTGCTTGCTGCCGTTCCCGAACATGCTGCAGCCCACCAATGAAACCAGCACCGCACTCGAAATCCCGATCTGCAAAAACTTCATTGTTTCTCTCCGGCTATACAACCTGTTCAATTAAGTACTCCGGCCTGGCGCATCGCCGACTCAACCTTGGCATAAGCGGTTGGCGACAAAGGGGTCATCGGCAGGCGCAACGCGTTCTTCATCAAACCCATGCGCGACACCGCCCATTTCACCGGGATCGGGTTGGCTTCGACGAACAGATTGCGATGCAGTTCAAGCAGGCGGAAATTGATCTCTCGCGCCCGGGCAACTTCGCCGTTCAGCGCGGCGACGCACATCTCGTGCATCAATTTCGGCGCAACATTCGCCGTCACCGAGATCGCGCCGTGCGCGCCGAGCAGCATCAACGCCAGCGTGCTGGCATCTTCGCCGCTATAGACCGCAAAATTTTCCGGCACACGACGCAACAGGTCGCTGCCGCGTTCCATGTTGCCGGTCGCATCCTTGATGCCGACGATGTTGGGAATCTGCGCCAGGCGCAGGACCGTATCGTTGTTCATGTCGGCCACGGTGCGTCCCGGCACGTTGTACAGGATGTGCGGCATATCCACCGCCTCCGCGATGGCCTTGAAGTGCAGATACAGACCTTCCTGGGTCGGCCTGTTGTAATACGGAACCACCGACAACGAAGCATCCGCACCGGCCTTTTTTGAAAATGCGGCCAGTTCGATCGCTTCCCTGGTCGAATTCGCGCCGGTTCCGGCAATGATGGGAATGCGCCCGGCGGCGTGCTTCACCGCCTCGGCGATCAGCAACACGTGTTCTTCCACATTGACGGTGGGCGATTCGCCGGTCGTACCGGCCACGACGATGCTATCCGTACCCTGTTCGACGTGGAAATCGATCAACGTACGGAACGCCGCCAGGTCCAGACTGCCGTCTTCCCGCATCGGCGTGACAATTGCAACAATACTGCCTTTGATCATTTTCCCCTCAATCATTTCCAGTGGGCTTGCCGAAAAATAAAGGATGCATTCTACCGTAATTAAGACCGCCCCCCAACGGGCTGCGCGACAAAAGTCACGCGAAGTGAAATAATACAAGCACTCTTGAATTCAGCATCCCTATGTCTGCAACAACCATAGTGTCTGCAACAACCCTGGCCGCGCTGCATTCCGGCGACACCGCCACCATCGTCTCGATACACGCCGAAGAAGCGCTGCATCTGCGCCTGCTCGCCTTGGGTTTCCGCACCGGCAAACGGATCGAGATGATACGCAAAGCCAGCTTCTCCGGGCCCCTGCAAGTGCGCATCGGCACGACTGACATCATGCTGCGGCGCGCAGAAGCGGCAAAAATAAAAGTGCAAATGACATGAAACGTATTGCACTGCTGGGCATGCCCAACACCGGCAAATCCACGCTTTTCAACCGCATGACCGGAGGCGCGGCGCGCGTGGGCAACTGGCCCGGCATCACCGTCGAGTTGCTCAGCGGCAGGATTTTGCTGGGTGACGACATGGTTGAGATCATCGACCTGCCGGGCATCTACGACCTGCACGGCTTTTCCGACGACGAACAGGTGGTGCGCCATTTCCTGCACGACAATGTACCCGACCTCGCGCTGGTCATCCTCAACACCACCCAGATCGAACGCCAGATCAGCCTGCTGCTGCAACTCAAACAGCTCAATATCAACCTGGTGGTGATATTGAACATGGCGGATGAAGCGAAGAAATTCGGCATCAGCGTCGATGTGGCGAAAATGTCCGCGCTGCTGGAAATGCCGATCTTCCTGCTCAGCGCGAAATACGGCAGCGGCTATCCGGAAGCGCTGCAAGCGATCACCAAGGCCCTGCGCTATCCCACACCCGGCATGGCCGAACAGCTGCGCAGCCAGCTCGAACAGGACGAGCATATCGAAACGGAAATGGCACGCGTGCTGAAGCATACCGTGCAAGTCCCCGCGCGCCTGTCGGACCACCTCACCGAAAAACTGGACAGCGTGCTGCTGCATCCGTGGCTGGGGCTGCCGATCTTTTTCGCGGTGATGTACCTGCTGTTCCAGGGCATCTTCATCTTCGGCCAGCCGATACAGGGCGGTGTCGCCGCGGCGTTCACCTGGCTGAGGGATGCCGCCCTGGCGCCGCTGCTGGCCGGACTGCCGCATGCAATCCAGGGCTTTCTGCTGGACGGCATCTATAACGGCGTCGCAACTGTCGCGGCATTCGTGCCTGTCATCGTGCTGTTCTTCCTGTTCATGGCGATGGTCGAGGACAGCGGTTATCTGTCGCGCGCCGCGTTCCTGATGGACGCGCTGATGGCGCGCCTCGGGCTGGACGGGCGCGGTTTCGTGATGCTGCTGATGGGCTTCGGCTGCAATGTCCCCGCACTGATGGGCACCCGTGTGATGCGCTCGCGCGCGATGCGTTTGCTCACCATGCTGGTGATCCCGTTCTCGCTGTGCTCGGCGCGGCTGCAGGTATTCATTTTCTTCACCGCCGCGCTGTTCTCGGCCAAAGCCGCACCGATCGTGCTGTTCAGCCTCTACCTGTTCAGCTTCGGCACTGCGATACTCACCGCGATGATCTTCAAGAACCGCTTCAAAAATACCGAACCGTTCGTGCTGGAACTGCCGCCCTACCGCTTCCCCACCTTCCGTCAGATGGTATTGCGCGGCTGGGTGGAAGTACGCCACTTCCTGCGCCGTGCCACCAAGTTCATCGTCGCCGGCGTAGTCATGGTATGGTTGCTCACCCACCTGCCGCTGTCCGCCGTCCCCGCCGGTCAGGACACGCTCGCCGGCATGATAGGCGGCGCACTGCAGCCGTTCTTCTCCCCTATCGGCATCAACCAGCAACTCACCATCGCGCTTATCTTCGGCTTCATCGCAAAGGAGATAGTGATCGGCGCGCTCGCGGTGATCTACGGCCTGAGCGGCGCTGCGCTCAGCGGCGCGCTGGGCCACCAGCTCGACTGGGTGCAGGCCTACAGCTTCATGCTGTTCACGCTGCTCTACACACCCTGCCTCGCCACCGTTGCGACGCTGCAAAGCGAATCCAAGCAGACCCGCTTCACGCTGCTGTCGCTGGGCTGGTCACTGGGGCTCGCGTGGCTGGTCAGCTTCGCGTTCTACCAGGTCGCGAGGGCGCTGGGATACTGAATACCGCGGACTGGCCACCCATTCCTGCAGCAGGCCGTATCCGACCGCAAGCAGTGTCGGCCCGATGAACACGCCGACAAAACCAAACGCAAGCACGCCGCCCATCACGCCGAACAGGATCAGAATGAACGGCAATTTGCTGCCATGGCTGATCAGCAGCGGCTTCACCACGTTGTCCACACCGCTGATCAGGAATACACCCCATAGCAGCATGAAGATACCCCAGCCCAAGGAGCCCTGGTACAGCAGCCAGACGGTCGCGCTGCCCCATATCAGCGGCGGCCCGATCGGAACCAGCGAAAGTACCGCAGTGGCCACGCCCAGCAGCAGCGCGGCAGGCACGCTCGCGATGAAAAAGCCGATCGTCGCTACGATACCCTGTGCCAGCGCGGTACCCAGCAGCCCGTACATGACACCCCGCACGGTGTTCTTGACGATGCCGAGGACATTTTCCACATGGGTTCCGACCACCCGATCCATCGCCCCGCCGAGAAAACGCGCCAACGCGATGCCATCGCGATAGAAAAAGAAACTGACGAACGCAGCCAGGCTCATTACCACCACACCCCGTCCCAGCATGATTCCGCCGGCAAGCAGGAATCGCCTGGTCGGCTCCAGCAGGCGGTTCACCAGAGCGACCCGCTCCTGGGGATCGGTCGCGATCAGATGCCAATACGAATCGGCAGACCCGCCAATGACCGGAACCTCCTTCAACCAGGCCGGCGGAACCGGCGGGCCAGCCTCCGTGGCCTGCCTGACCCACTCGTAAAAGGCGGTAACGTTGTCTGCCAGGTTGTATGCGACCAATGCCAACGGCAGGATCACCACGAGCACCAGCGACAGCGTCATGGTAAGCGCGGCGATGTTCTGCCGGTCCTTCATCCTGCGCAATAGCCGGAGATAAAGCGGCCAAGTCGATACACACACCACCAGCGCAAGCAGCATCGCAGCCAGAAACGGCCTCAGCACCAAAAAGCAGCCCGCCACCAGGACAAACACTGCGGCAAGTTGGGCAAAATATTCGAAGCGTTTTTCCACGGTTCTGTACCTCAAGCGGGTTCCGGCAAACCGACTGATCCAGATATGTACAAGAGTCTGTTCAGGGCCGGCACAATTCGCATGGTAGCCGATTTTACGAAGCGGACAGCATCCGGCCGGCATCGGCAACGTTATAATCCGCACGTCGAGCATAGCCGATATTGTTGACGGCATCTCGCAACCATCCCGATAATTTTCCACCGGAATGAACCACAGGAATGAACCACAGGAAACATGCCTATGCTGACCTTCATGAGTGTGGCGTTGTTGATTTACGGTTCCATGCATCTTTATGCATTCGGCAAAGTGTGGATGGCATTCCCGCATTCATTCGGATTGGGGCTGGCGCTGACACTGGCGGGGTTCATGCTGACCTTCTCCCCGCTGCTGGTTTGGTACATGGAAAGGCAAAGCTGGCACGGCGCAACCGTCGCCGCTGCCTGGGTGAGCTATACCTGGATGGGATTCCTGTTCCTGTTTTTCTGCATCGGCCTGGCATTCGACCTCGGCCATTTACTCGCGGCAGTGCTGGGTTTCAAATGGCCGCTGAACGATGTGAGGGCGTTCCGCACCGTATTCCTGC
>CAZCKZ010000150.1:0-5097 GCA_964499395.1 uncultured Gallionella sp.
CGCGGGCAGCACATGTGAGTTGTTCAAATCATAGTTGTCGCCCGGCCCGTACAGATTGGTCGGCATCGCAGCCAGCCACTTCATGCCGTACTGGCGGTTGTACGACCAGCACATCTCGATGCCGGCGATCTTCGCCAGCGCATAGGGGCGGTTGGTCGCCTCCAGTGGGCCGGTGAGCAGATATTCTTCCCTGATCGGCTGCGGGCAATCGCGCGGGTAGATGCAGGAGCTGCCCAGGAAGATTAATCGTTTTACCTGGGTGCGGTGCGCCGCCCGACAGATATTGGCTTCGATGAGCAGATTGCTCATCAGAAAATCCGCCGGGTAGGAATTGTTGGCCAGGATGCCGCCGACTTTGGCTGCGGCCAGAAACACTACTTCAGGCTTTTCCTGTTCGAAGAATCTTTGCGTGGCGGCCGCGTCTTCCAGATCCAGCTCGGCATGGGTGCGCGTCACCAGGTTGGTATAGCCCTGCCGCTGCAGCTCGCGCACGATCGCGCTGCCCGCCAGGCCACGATGCCCGGCGATGTAAATCTTAGAGGAAAGAGGAAAGGTTAAAGGGGAAAGATTCAAGATTCAAGGCTCAAGATAAAAGGTTCAAGGTTCAAGGTTCAAGGTTCAAGGTGCAAGGTGCAAGGTGCAAGGTGCAAGGTGCAAGGTGCAAGGTGCAAGGTGCAATATTTTCATTTTATGCGAGTTCTGACGGTCTTGATCATTCCGTGCAGCATCTTTGATATCTCTTCACATTCGACCAGCCAGTTTCTACCACTTTCTTTGCTGATGTAGCCGATTTCCATTCCTATGTATATCTGGGTTCTGAGTTCACCTGCCGAGCCCTTTGCGTAATTCAAAAAATTCGCCTGTTCCTTATCCGAATTTCTCTCATAGCCTTCTGCAATGTTCGAAGGTATAGAAAGTCCCGCTCGCGTAATTTGATCTCTAAAACCAAAGTCCTTTAATTCAGCCATCGCCTTGTACAGATTCGCGCTCAAG
Source organism: uncultured Gallionella sp. (assembly GCA_964499395.1). Taxonomy (GTDB): domain Bacteria; phylum Pseudomonadota; class Gammaproteobacteria; order Burkholderiales; family Gallionellaceae; genus Gallionella. The sequence continues at coordinate 994 of CAZCKZ010000150.1, forward strand.
CGAGCTGATCTTTTCCAGACCTCAAGTTCTTCAAATCTTGCCATACGAATTCAGGTTCAAGATGCAAGGTACAAGATATAAGGTAAAAACCAAAACAACCGGTGGTTTCCTTGCCCCTTGTACCTTGTACCTTTCACCTGCTTTCATTCATGGTAATCGTACGCGGTGAAGCCGTGCTTCTTCACCAGCTCATCGCGTTCGGCGGACTTGAGGTCTTCGCGCACCATCTCGGATACCAGCTCGTGGAAAGTGATCTTCGGTGTCCAGCCGAGCTTCTGTTTTGCCTTGCTCGGATCGCCGAGCAGGGTCTCGACTTCGGTGGGGCGGAAGTAGCGCGGATCGACCTGCAAGATGCATTTGCCGTCAGCCTCATAGCCTTTTTCATCGACACCCTTGCCTTTCCATTTGATCGCGATGCCCAATTCCTTCGCGGCGATCTCGACGAACTGGCGCACGCTGTATTGCACTCCCGATGCAATCACGAAGTCTTCCGGCTGCTCCTGTTGCAGCATCAGCCACTGCATCTCGACGTAGTCCTTGGCATGGCCCCAATCGCGCAATGCGTCGAGGTTGCCGAGGTAAAGACAATCCTGCAGGCCCAACTTGATGCGCGCCAGCGCGCGAGTGATCTTGCGCGTGACGAAGGTTTCACCGCGCACCGGCGACTCGTGGTTGAACAGGATGCCGTTGCAGGCATACATGCCGTAGGCCTCGCGGTAGTTGACGGTAATCCAGTAACCGTAAAGCTTGGCGACCGCATAGGGACTGCGCGGGTAGAACGGCGTGGTTTCCTTCTGTGGCGTCTCCTGCACCAGGCCGTACAGTTCGGAAGTGGATGCCTGGTAGAAACGGGTCTGCTTTTCCAGACCGAGGATGCGGATCGCTTCGAGGATGCGCAGCGTGCCGATCCCGTCGGCATTGGCGGTGTACTCCGGAGTCTCGAACGACACCGCGACATGGCTCATCGCGGCGAGGTTGTAGATCTCGTCCGGCTGCACCTGCTGGATGATGCGGATCAGGTTGGTGGAATCGGTCAGGTCGCCGTAATGCAGGATGAAGCTGGCCTTCTTGACGTGCGGGTCCTGGTAGAGATGGTCGATGCGGTCGGTGTTGAACAGCGATGAACGGCGCTTCACGCCATGCACGATGTAACCTTTTTTAAGCAGGAACTCGGCAAGGTAGGCACCGTCCTGGCCGGTGATGCCGGTGATCAATGCAACCTTGGGTCGCTGGGAATGGTGGGCTGCTGACTGGGTCATGTGTTTTCTTTCAGGTTCAAGGTTCAAGGTTCAAGAGGCAAGGTACAAGGGAAAAGCAGAAGCAACAGGGCTTTTCTTGAACCTTGTACCTTGCACCTTGTGTCTGCCGTTAGTGCAAAGCCTGATTGACCTTTTCCAGGTCGGCTGCGTCCAGCGTACCCACTGCCTGTTTGAGGCGCAGTTCGCTCATCAGGTAATTGTATTGGGCCTGATATAAATCACGGCGTGTGGAAAAAAGTTGCTGCTGCGCATTCAGCACATCGAGGTTGGTGCGCACGCCGACCTGCTGTCCCAGCTTGCTGGCATCCAGTACGCTTTGGCTGGAAGCGAGCGCCTGTTTCAGCGCCTGCACCTGGGCTACGCCGCTGACCACGCCCAGATAGGCCTGGCGGGTCTGCTGCTCGACGTTGCGGCGCGCATTTTCCAGTTCCTGATTGGCGCGCTCGCGATTGGCTTCCGCTTCGCGCCATTTGGAATTCACCGCGCCACCTTCAAACAGCGGCATATTCAGTTGCACGCCTACGCTCTTGTTGGTGGTTTCGTTGGACATGACTCCGCCCGTATTGTTTTTTGAATAATTCGCCACCAGGTCCACGGTCGGATAATGTCCGCCGCGATTGCGCGCCACTTCCCTGTCGGCGATCTCGGCGCTCGCCTGCGCGATGGCCAGCTGCAAATTGCTCAACTGCGCTTCGTCCACCCACTTTCCCATGTCGGTGGGTTGCGGCACTTCCAGCTTGAAGTCCTTGCCGAGGTGATCGAGGTCGCCCGGCGCTGTATTGATCAGCTGCTGCAACGCGCTGCGTTTGACTTCCAGATTATTCTTTGCGGCGATCTCCTGCGCGCCGGTCTGGTCATAACGCGCCTGTGCCTCAAGGGTGTCGGTGATGGTGGCGCTGCCGACCTCGAAGTTGCGCTTGGCCTGCTCGCGCTGTTCGGAGATGGCATTCATTTGCGCATCGGCCAGAGTCACACTGTCCTGCGCGATCAGCACGTCGAAATAGGCTTGCGCGACGCGCACGATCAAATCCTGCTCGGCGATCTTGAGCTGCAAGTCTGCTTGTGTTGCCTGCAATTCGGACTCGCTATAGACCTGCCAGTTTTGCTCGCGGAACAGGGGCTGCACCAGTGTCACACCGTAACCATTGCTGTTGTATCGGTAATCACCGCTGGCACCCGATAGAAACCCCTGATAGGTTGCGTTCTGATTATTGAATGTGGTGTTTGCGTTAAGGTTGATCGAGGGCATCAGCAGGGAACGGCCCTGCGACAATTTTTCCTTGCCAGCCTGCTGTGCAGCGCGCGCAGCTGCAATAACCGGGTCGTTCGCCTGCGCGGAGCGAAAGGTTTCCAGCAGGTCTGCAGCTTGCGCCCAGCCGCTCGAGGCCAGCAATGTTGCCAGGAAGATCGATTTTAGTTTCATCAGTTTTTGCATGATCCAGATATTAGAGGTTTCTAATATATTTTACCGCCTTGATTCACAAAACCCGGATAAATTCAAAATACGAACCGTTCGGGTTGCAGCGCGTTTTGCAGCGGTTTGACGCATGCTTCCATGATGTTGACGGTTTCGTAGGTGTCCTGCGCGACGCGGGTGATCAGCCTGGCTTCCATCACCGGCGCATCGCCGACAATAGCAAACAGCCGGCCGCCAACATTCAGGCTATTCTGAAACGTTGCCGGCAACACCGGCGTCGATCCGGTCAGCACAATGACGTCGTAACTTGCCCCGCCACCCCATCCGAGTGCGGCATCGCCGGTTTCCAGCGTAATATTATCGCGATGATAGGCCTGCAAATGTTGTTTTGCCATGGCGCTCAATTCCGGCACGATCTCGACCGAAGTGACATGCCCGGCCAGCATGGAGAGCAGCGCGGTCAGATAGCCGCTGCCGGAACCCACCTCCAATACCTTGTCGTTGTGGCCAAGGTGCAGCTCTTGTAAGGTACGCGCCTCCAGCTTGGGCTGCCACATGGCCTCGCCATAACCCAGCGGGATTTCCATATCCATGAAGGCCAGTTCGCGCATGGCTGCCGGCACAAAATGCTCGCGGCGAACATGCTTGAGCAGATCCAGGATCCGTCCTTCCAGCACTTCGCAAGGGCGAATCTGCTGTTCTATCATGTTGAAGCGCGCCTGTTCCATATCCAGCATTCTCCTCTCCCAGATCATCCGTCATTGTTGTGCATTCAGCAGGGCAGTATAGCAAGCCGGTCCCCGCGGCTCAATGATGCCGTGTTTGGCTTGCTTTTCACTGCCCTTTCCATTACCTTGCGGGGCTCGCTAGGGGTCTTCGCCGGCATATGAAACGGGCGGAGTGAGACACACCCTTTGAACCTGTACGGGTAATTCCGTCGTAGGGAAGCATCTGCCCGATGTTTCCCCGACTAATAGGAGCATCGCATGAACGCCAATCCCAAATTTATTGCATCCAAGTTTAGCGCCGAAGCCGCACACGTCGATGCCGCCGCAGTGAAGCCGTTGCCGAATTCGCGCAAGGTGTATGTGCAAGGCAGCCGCCCCGACCTGCAGGTGCCGATGCGCGAAATCTCCCAGGCTGAAACACCCGCCGGCATGGGTGCCGAGGTCAATCCGCCGATCTATGTGTACGACTGCTCCGGCCCCTATACCGACCCGGCGGTGAAGATCGATATCCGCTCCGGCCTCGCCGCGCTGCGCGAAGGCTGGATCACCGAGCGCGGCGACACCGAAACGCTGGACAAGCTCACCTCCGAATACGGACAACAACGCCTGAACGATCCCGAACTGGCGGAGATGCGTTTCAATTTGCGCCGTTCACCGCGCAAGGCCAAGCCCGGCAAGAACGTCTCCCAGATGCACTATG
>CAZCKZ010000151.1:0-4172 GCA_964499395.1 uncultured Gallionella sp.
CCATGCGATCACGCCGTGTTTATGTTGCCCGGCATTGAAGTGATGCTGAAAAAACAGCACGTAGCCGGACAGCCAGCCATAAAGATACTTGCGCGAAGAGAGCGGTTGGAGCTGTTCCAGCAACAGCGCGGCAATCAAGGCAAACAAACTCATGGCATCAGCAATCGCTTCATCGGTTTACATGAAACGAAAGATAGCACACTACGCCAGCGTTGCGCAGCTTGCACAGGGAACAAGGCCTCCACGGGCCTGCTGCGGGCTGAATTTCCGGAACATGTTTCAAGTATGTGACAATTACAAACTGATAACTTGATATTCGATTGGCTTATCTGCACGATGCCGATATAGAAATATTTTCCAACTTTTCGTCAGGGATGCCATCAAAAACTGGATGCGAAAATTATTCTCCGAAAAAGCACAGGCCACGCTGGGTTTGCGAATGTTCGGGTTGACCAGGATTCCCATGATGTTTTACGTCAGGCCTTCTGTCACGGAGATTTCGAACGAGCGGGTGGTGGTCAGAATTCCTTTGATCAGAAGAACCGGAAACCATCTCGGATCGATGTACTTTGGTGCGCTCAGTGTTGGCGCGGACTGTTCTGTCGGAGCGCTGGCCATGCATTTGATAAAACAACAACCGGAAAACATATCCCTGATTTTCAGAAACTTCAGCGCTGAGTTTCATAAGCGTGCCGAAGGTGACGTGGATTTCTGCTGCAACCAGGGAAATGAAATTTCGCATCTTGTCGCCCGGGCTGCGGCATCGGATCAACGGGTCGAAATGATGGTCCATGTCATTGCGAGCGTCCCGGATCAGGGCGACGATCCGGTTGCCACATTCAGGTTGACCCTTTCGATGAAGCGGCGGCCATAGCCCGGCTGCGATGATCAGTTGAACTCGCCGATAAAAACAGCCCATCGAATTCCCGGCCTGGTCGGATTGCTTTTTATTGTGTCGGCAGCCAGCGCAGCCGGCATCCTTCCTCCAGCCAGGACAGAAAACCCGGCAGCGCCCGCAGATTTTCCTGGAGCCTATTACCATCAGCAGGTGGCGCTGGGCAATAAAATCCTGCGGATAGATTCATTACATTCGCTCGTCATCATCGAGGTGCATCGTGCCGGTGTACTCTCGCGCCTGGGACATGACCATGTCGTTGCCAGCCGGAATGTAAACGGTTATGCATCCATGTCAGCGGGGGTGGCCGACCTCTACGTACCGCTCGACAAGCTTGTCGTGGATGAACCCGGCTTGCGCACCGCGGCCGGTTTCAACACGCAACCTTCGCAGCAGGATATCGAAGGCACACGCCGCAACATGCTGACCAGAACGCTGGACACCGGACATTTTCCCTATGCGCTGATACATGTCGCCCGGGCTGATGCCGATCGCCAGAATTTGCAGGTGATGATCACGCTGCATGGCATGATGCGCAGCTATGAAGTTCCCGCGCAATTTGAGACCGTCCCGGGAGGAATTGCGGTTGCAGGCAGGATGTCTTTCAAGCAGAGCGATTTTGGCATCACGCCGCTCTCGGTGCTCGGCGGCGCGTTGCGAGTTCAGGACCAACTGGATTTGCGCTTCCACATACTCGCGCAGGGCAATTGACCCGCAAGCACTCAGTGTATCGCGTGCTTGGAAAAATCCCTGGGACGAAAACCCAGTGCGGCCAGCACCGCAAAGTAAACCGCCACTCCGCCCGCCACCAACCCGGCCAGACGCAGGATGCGCGACCAGCCCGAGCCGGTCAGCCAGCTTTGTTCGCTGCCCATGCCGAACCACAGCGTGATCGCCAGAGCCGCCACTGCAATGCCCACCTTGAGGAAGAACTTCGCCCAGCCCGGCTCGGGCTGGTAAATGCCGCGCTTGCGCAAATAGCGGAACAGGATTGCCGAATTGAGGCAGGCACCCAGTCCGATCGACAATGCCAGACCGGCGTGCTGGATCCAGCCGATGAACAGCGCGTTCATCGCCTGCGTCGCCAACAGGGTCACGATGCCGATTTTCACCGGGGTCTTGATGTCCTGGCGCGCATAGAAACCCGGCGCGAGTATCTTCACCAGTATCATGCCGATCAGGCCGACGCTGTAACCGATCAGCGCATAGCTGGTCATCAGCACATCATGCGCGTCAAACGCGCCGCGCTGAAAGAACGTGGACAACAGCGGCACCGCAATCATGCCCAGCGCCAGCGCGGCGGGAAGCGTCAGCATGATGGTCAGGCGCAAGCCCCAATCCAGCAGCCTGGAATATTCCGCGATGTTGTTGCTGGCGTAGCATTTGGAAAGCGACGGCAGCAGGATCGAGCCCAGCGCCACGCCCAACATACCCGAAGGAAACTCCATCAGCCGGTCCGCGTAATACAGCCAGGACACGCTGCCCGCAACCAGAAACGAGGCAAAGATGGTGTTGATGATCAGGCTGATCTGCGCAATCGACACACCGAACACCGCCGGCCCCATCTGCCTGATGACGCGGCGCATGCCCGCATCTTTAAGACTGAAGCGGATCTTCGGCAGCATGCCGATCTTCTTCAGGAACGGAACCTGGAAAGCCAGTTGCACGATGCCCGCAATAAACACCGCCCAGGCCAGCGCCAGGATGGGCGGATCGAAATACGGCGCAAGCCACAGCGCGGCACCGATGAAGCACAGGTTGAGCAGAATGGGTGCAAAAGCCGGCACCCAGAATTTGTTGTAGGTGTTGAGGATGCCTGCCGACACCGCGACCAGAGAGATGAAAAATATATACGGTGTGGTGATACGCAGCAATTGCACGGTCAGATCGAACTTCGCCGTATCCTTGAGGAAGCCGGGCGCGCTGATAAAAACCAGTATCGGCGCGGCGATGATGCCAATCAGTGTCACCAGGAACAGGATGATCGCCAGCATGGTCGTGACGTGGTCAACCAGCAATTGGGTTTCATCATGCCCGCGGCGGTTCTTGTACTCGCCGAAGATCGGGACGAACGCCTGAGAGAACGCACCCTCCGCGAACAGCCTGCGCAGCAGGTTGGGCAGCTTGAATGCAACGAAAAACGCATCGGTCGCGATGCCCGCACCGAATATCCTGGCAATCAGCACGTCGCGAACAAACGCGAGTATGCGCGAGACCAGCGTCAGACTGCTGATCGTGGCCAGTGATTTAAGCAGGTTCATAGCTTGCACGCCCGAAATCCATGCATGGAATTACCAGCTGTTGCGGCGCGGATCGCGGTGCTCCTTGCCGATGACAGGAAGCGGCTCGGCAGCTCCGTTGCCGCGCCCTTGGCGTACCATGAGATGATTCTCGGCCACATACCGCTTGAGCATGTCAAACACCCGAGAATCGGCTCCCTGCAATGATCCGCGCACTACCACGCACTTTACCCCATCGGTAGTCACCGGACGAACATAGGAAGAATATACCTTGCGCCCATCTTCTCCCCTCTTGGCCAGCGAGTCGCACAGGCGCTCCGCCCAATCCGGCACGGCAAAAAGCCCGCCATCCTGCGTCAAACCAATAATCACCCATTCATCCTGTTGCGTAATCATCGCGCCCCCTTCGAGTGCCCGGTATTATGCGAACCTTGCGGGGCAATCGATCTGGGGCAATCATATCATCGAATCATAACAAACCCGCCGGTCTGGGCGACTCGCAGAAAAATTTGCAAAAGCCCTTGGGAGCAACTAGAATGCCCGCCTTTCGTCGTACCGAATTTACTTAGGAGTAGTCATGGCAAATAGCGCACAAGCCCGCAAACGTGCACGTCAGGCAGTCAAACAGAATGCTCACAATAGCGGTCTGCGCTCGGAATTGCGCACCGCGATCAAGAAGGTAGGCAAGGCGATCGCAGCCGGAGACAAAGCTGCCGCTCAGGCCGTTTACCAATCTTCCGTCAGCACGGTGGACAGCATCGCCGACAAGAAGATCATTCACAAGAACAAGGCAGCTCGCCACAAGAGCCGACTGTCTGCGGCTATCAAGGCGATGGCTTAAGCACCAAACCCGCTTTGGTTCACCGCACATAACCAGACACTTAAACGGCGTCTTTTGACGGCTTAGTGGAATGGCTAGTAGTTTCATCAAGCCGACAGCGATGTCGGCTTGTTTGTTTTGCGGAGGTTAATTTTTCTTGCGCGGTCGGGGCTGTTTGGCTCAATATACGTACTTTGATTCATTCTTAACGGCGGCT
>CAZCKZ010000151.1:4182-5092 GCA_964499395.1 uncultured Gallionella sp.
CGTCGCTTTCGCGCGCGGCGAAGGCGCGTGGCTGTGGGATACCGAAGGCAAGCGCTATCTGGACGGCCTGGCGGGAATTGCCGTAAACACGCTGGGGCACGCGCATCCGCGCTTCACCGCCGCATTAAATGACCAGATCGGCAAGCTGATTCACTGTTCCAACGTCTATCAGGTAAACGGGCAGGAATTGCTCGCCGACAGACTGTGCGGCCTGACCGGCATGCAGGAAGTGTTTTTCTGCAATTCCGGCTGCGAGGCGAATGAAGCGGCAATCAAACTGGCGCGCATGTACGGCCACAAGCAGGGTATCGATGCCCCCGCCATCATCGTGATGGAAAAAGCCTTTCACGGACGCACGCTGGCGACCCTTTCGGCCACCGGCAACCGCAAGGTGCAGGCCGGTTTTGAGCCGCTGGTCAGCGGTTTCGTGCGCGTACCCTACAACGACCTGGATGCGATCCGTCAGGTTGCCCAGCACAATCGCAACGTGGCGGCCGTTCTGGTCGAACCGATACAGGGCGAGGGCGGTATCCGCACCCTGGACATCGCATACCTGCAACAACTGCGCAAGATCTGCGACGAGCAGAACTGGCTATTGATGCTCGATGAAGTGCAATGCGGCATCGGCCGCACCGGACAGTGGTTCGCCTATCAGCACACCGGCATCCTGCCGGACGTGATGACGCTCGCCAAAGGCCTGGGTTCCGGCATACCGATCGGCACCTGCATCGCAACAGGCAAGGCAGCCGGCATCTTCCAGCCCGGCAATCACGGATCGACGTTCGGCGGCAATCCGCTGGCATGCACGGCGGGCCTGACCACGCTGAACATTCTGGAACAGGACAAATTGCTTGCGCACGCCGAGAAACTCGGAACATATATCCATCAGGGTCTCACCACTGCGCTGCAG
>CAZCKZ010000152.1:0-5068 GCA_964499395.1 uncultured Gallionella sp.
GCAGCGGCTGGATTTGAACCAGCGACCAAAGGATTATGAGTCCTCTGCTCTAACCAACTGAGCTAAGGGCCCGAAAAGTGATTAGTCGTTGCCAACCTAGTTTTCGCTGTCCAAAAAGCTCTTCAGCTTTTCGGAACGCGAAGGATGACGAAGCTTGCGCAACGCTTTGGCTTCGATCTGGCGGATACGCTCGCGGGTGACGTCAAATTGTTTGCCCACTTCTTCCAGCGTATGGTCGGTGTTCATTTCGATGCCGAAACGCATCCGCAATACCTTGGCTTCCCGTTGCGTCAGGCTGTCCAGGATATCTGCAGTTGCACCGCGCAGGCTATCATAAATCGCTGCATCGATCGGCACGGCGGTATGCGAGTCCTCGATGAAATCGCCCAAGTGGGAATCGTCGTCGTCGCCCACCGGCGTTTCCATCGAAATCGGCTCTTTGGCGATCTTGAAAATCTTGCGGATCTTGTCTTCCGGCATCTCCATCTTCGATACCAGGGTCGCAACATCCGGCTCCTGCCCGGTTTCCTGCATGATCTGCCGCGAGATGCGGTTCATCTTGTTGATGGTTTCGATCATGTGCACCGGGATGCGGATGGTGCGCGCCTGGTCGGCGATGGAGCGGGTAATCGCCTGGCGTATCCACCAGGTCGCATAGGTCGAGAACTTGTAGCCGCGGCGGTATTCGAACTTGTCCACCGCTTTCATCAGGCCGATGTTGCCTTCCTGGATCAGGTCGAGGAATTGCAGGCCGCGATTGGTGTATTTCTTGGCGATCGAGATCACCAGGCGCAGGTTGGCCTCGATCATGTCGCGCTTGGCACGGCGAGCCTTGGCTTCGCCGTTGGTCATCTGCCGGTTGATTTCCTTCAGGTCGCGAATCGGGATACCAACGCGCTGCTGCAATCCCAGCAGAAGATTTTGCTGTTCCACGATGGGATGCCGGTAGCGTTCCAGTGTTTCGCTATAGGGTTTCTTCGTCTTCAGTTCGTTTTCTACCCACTGCAGGTTATCTTCATTTCCCGGAAAGGTCTTGATGAAGTGCGCACGCGGCATCTTGCTTTTGGTCACGCACATATCCTGAATAGCGCGCTCGCTGCGGCGCACCTCTTCCACCAAACCGCGCATGGTGTCGCACAACGCATCCACCTGTTTCGCGGTGAAGCGGAACTTCATCAACTCGTCAGAAATTCCGGCCTGCAATTTGTCGTACTGTTTGCTCCGATAACCGTATCTATCGTAAGCCTTGCCCAGCTTGGTGAACAAGTCCGCAATCACGGAAAAACGCTCGAGCGCGTCCGACCTTAGTTGGGCCAGATTGGCCGCAGCCGCAGCCGCAGCGGCTTCTTCGTCCTCTTCTTCGTCCTCGGTGTCATTGTCGGCAACGCTGGTGTCTTCAACCTCGTCGTTGCCGTTATCGGTGATGACGGCTTCATCCTCAACATCCACAAAACCGTCGATCAGTTCGTCGATGCGCATCTGGTTGGCCTCGATCTTGGCCGCTATCGCCAGGATTTCTGCTATCGTCGCCGGACACGCGGAAATGGCCTGAATCATATGTTTCAGGCCTTCTTCAATACGCTTGGCTATCTCAATTTCTTTTTCGCGTGTAAGCAATCCGACCGTACCCATTTCGCGCATGTACATGCGCACCGGGTCGGTGGTGCGGCCGAATTCGGAGTCAACCGTGGAAAGCGCAGCTTCAGCTTCTTCCACCGCATCTTCATCCGCCACCGCAGGGGCAGCATCCGTCATGATCAGCGTTTCGGCATCAGGAGCCACGTCGCAGACCGAGACGCCCATCTCGTTGATCATGGTAACGATGCCCTCGATCTGCTCGACTTCGAGCATGTCCGGCAAATGATCGTTGATTTCGGCGTAGGTCAGATAACCGCGTTCCTTGCCCAGCACGATCAAAGCCTTCAGGCGCGTGCGCCTCGCTTCGATATCCTGCAACTGGTCGACCGCCGGCTGTTCAACAGTGACAGATTCTTTCTTGACCGGCTTTTTCTTGTCTTTAAGCTTTGCCATGTTCATATTCCTAAAATTGCGTATGACCCTGTTGCATCCAAAAGCGTCGGGGTCGTTAATGCCGCAGAAAAGCGGCGAATTATACCTGATTACACTAACTTTTTCTTGATCTCATTTGGGCCTGCAAAAGCCGGTATTGTTCACGTTCTGATTCGGTCTTCAAACCAGCAGCCTCCAGGGATTGAAGCTGCTGACGGCGCTGGCCTTCGTTAAATTTGCTGACTATTCCAGAAAACTCGCCATGAACGTCAAATCCCTCGCCCCAATTGAGCATATCCGCTTCAGCCGCTGCCAGGGCTTTCTCATGCACCGTGCCTTGAAACAACTGCGTAAGGGTAGGACTGCTCAGCGTGAAATCGGTTTCACGCAGCACCATCAGTACCGCCAGAACTGCCTCGGCTTCCGTCCCTTGTCCCTGCCACTCATCCGGCATCTGCTGCCCCAACTCGGGTTGTGCAATCAGGCATTGCAACAGCAAGCGGTGTGCGGAAGGCGGGGGGCGTCCGGCTTTTTGAAAAGCGATACGGGAGGCCCTCGCAACCGGTTTGATTTCATACAATGCTTCCAATTCGGTTTGGCTGACACCCGAAAGTGCGGCAACCTCCTTGCGCAGCAACAACGCCGTGGCCGGCGCGACGATCGCGGTCAGCAACGGCTTTGCGCGTTGCAATAACTGGTTGCGGCCTTCCTGAGTGCCCAAATCCAGACCCATGCCGACTTCACGCAACAGGTAGGACGACAGCGGCATCGCATCCCGAACAAGCTGCTCAAAAGCGGCTTTGCCGAATTGGCGAATGAAACTGTCCGGGTCATGCTCAACCGGCAAAAACAGGAAACTGATGCGTTTGCCGTCCTGCAAATGGGGAAGCGCGTTCTCCAAGGCACGCCATGCCGCGCGCTGCCCCGCCTTGTCGCCGTCAAAACAGAATACGATGTGTTCGGTGAGGCGCAATAATTTCTGCACATGGTACGGCGTGGTCGCCGTGCCCAGGGTCGCCACGGCATATTCTACGCCGTGTTGCGCCAGCGCCACCACGTCCATATAGCCTTCCACCACCAACACCTGTTGTCCGGCGCGTATGGCTTTTTGCGCCTGGTACAGGCCATACAGCTCGCGGCCTTTTTCGAACAGCGGCGTTTCCGGCGAGTTCAGGTACTTGGGCTCGCCCTTGTCCAGCACACGCCCGCCGAAGCCGATGACCTGACCACGCTGATTGATGATCGGGAACATGATGCGGTCGCGAAACCGGTCGTAGCGTTTACCCTCGTCGCCGGTGATCACCAGGCCGGTTTCGTTCAGGATTTCATCCTGGTAATCGGGGAACGCGGCGGCAAGATTCTGCCAACCGTCCGGCGCATAGCCGATGCCGAATTTCGCCGCGATCTCACCGCTCAGTCCGCGTTGCTTGAGATAGTCGATCGCGTGTTGATTTTGCTTGAGCTGCTCGCGGTAATAGCGCGTGGCGGTTTGCATGACCTCATACAGATCCGGCGCGACTTTCTGGTATGTCTCGCCCGGTGCCTGCCGTTCATGCGGGACTTCCATGCCCACATTGCGCGCCAGTTCCTCGACCGCATCGACAAAGCCGAGCCCGGCATGTTCCATCACAAAACCAATCGCCGTGCCATGCGCGCCGCAGCCAAAGCAATGGTAGAACTGCTTGGTCTGGCTGACGGTAAAGGAAGGGGATTTCTCATTGTGAAACGGGCAGCAGGCAACGAAATTCGCGCCGGCCTTCTTGAGCGGGACATAGCGCTCGACCACGTCCACGATATCGAGACGATTAAGCAGATCCTGAATAAAGTTTTTTGGAATCACGCCAGCACCGCCCTCTCATCAAGTTCGACACATTCCGTCCTTCGTCATCAAGATACGGTGTTATCGCGCAGCGTGGTTCAACCGGAGACTGTTTTGCCAGAAACTATTTTGATAGCTGTGCCTTGATCATGGCAGAAACCCTGCCCATGTCGGCACGCCCGGCCAACTTGGGCTTGAGCACACCCATCACCTTGCCCATGTCCTGCTGACTGGCCGCAGCAGTCGCTGCAATCGCCTCGGCAACAGCCGTACCAATTTCTGCTTCGCTGAGCTGTTGCGGCATGTAGTCGGCCAACACGCTCATCTCGAACTTTTCGACATCCGCCAAGTCCTGGCGACCCGCAGCTTCATATTGACTGATGGAATCGCGCCGCTGCTTGTTCATCTTTTCGATGATGGCGACCACGTCAGCATCCGACAATTCGATGCGCTCGTCCACTTCGCGCTGTTTCATCGCTGCAAGCAACAGGCGAATCGCACCGAGGCGCGCCGCATCCTTGGCGCGCATCGCGGATTTCATGTCTTCAGTGATTTGCTGCTTGAGACTCATATCAAAACCGGCCACAACGCCCGAGACGGGCGCAGACGGGTCAATCAATAGAGTTTTGGAGGGAGAACCTGGCTCATCAGGCGCTTGTAATGGCGCTTCACAGCGGCAGCCAGCTTGCGCTTGCGCTCTGCGGTTGGCTTTTCGTAAAACTCGCGGGCACGCAAATCGGTCAGCAGACCGGTCTTTTCGACGGAGCGCTTGAAACGGCGCATCGCCACTTCAAACGGCTCATTTTCTTTAACACGTACTGTTGTCATGGACAAACTACCTTCTACAGAAAAATTGAGGGCGTGATTCTAGCAAAAGAGACCCGCACCCACAACCAATATTTACTGCACCGTGATGCGGGCGAATTTTCGTTTGCCGACCTGTGCCACCACAATTTTCCCGGCCTCGATCACCACGCTTTTGTCGTTGACACGCTCGCCGTCCAATTTGACTGCGCCTTGCTGGATCATGCGCATCGCTTCGGAAGTTCCGCCGACCAAACCGGCTTGCTTGAGCAGCTGCGGCACGACGATGCTGCCGCCGGGCGCGGAAACATTGATTTCCGGCATATCCTCCGGCAACACGCCTTGGCGAAAACGTGCTTCGAATTCAGCCAGGGCGGCCTCCGCAGCCTGCCGGGTATGGAAACGCGTCACAATCTCCTGTGCCAGCAGCACCTT
>CAZCKZ010000153.1:0-5055 GCA_964499395.1 uncultured Gallionella sp.
ATCGAACGTCCCGCGCCGCCCATCATGGATCGCGCGCCGGTCACCATGCCGCTGCAGAGCGGTATCAAGGTCGTCGACGCACTGGTGCCGATCGGTCGCGGCCAGCGCGAGCTGATCCTGGGCGACCGCCAGACCGGCAAGACCGCGATCATCCTCGACACCATCCTCAACCAGCGCGGCCATGATGTGCTGTGCGTGTATTGCGCCATCGGCCAGCGCGCCTCCGCCGTCGCCAAGGCCGTCGCCGACCTGCGCGAGAACGGCGCGATGGAATACACCGTCGTCGTCGTGACCGAGGGCAACGACCCGCCCGGCCTGTCCTACATCGCGCCGTATTCCGCCACCAGCCTCGCGGAATATTTCATGGAGCAGGGCCGCGACGTGCTGATCGTATATGACGACCTCACCAACCATGCGCGCGCCTACCGCGAATTGTCGCTGCTGCTGCGCCGCCCGCCGGGCCGCGAGGCTTTTCCCGGCGACATCTTCTACATCCACTCGCGCCTGCTGGAACGCGCCACGCACCTGCTGGACGAACTCGGCGGCGGCTCGCTCACCGCGCTGCCCATCATCGAGACCGAGGCGCAGAACATCGCCGCCTACATCCCGACCAACCTGATCTCGATCACCGACGGGCAACTTTATCTTTCGCCGAACCTGTTCGAGCTGGGCATCCTGCCGGCTGTCGATGTCGGCAAGTCCGTTTCGCGCGTCGGCGGCAAGGCGCAGTTCGCCGCCTATCGCGCCGTAACGGGCGATCTCAAGCTCGCCTATGCGCAGTTCGAGGAACTGGAAACCTTCGCCCGCTTCGGCACGCGGCTCGACGAGAACACCCGCAAGGTCATCGAGCACGGGCGGCGCATCCGCACCTGCCTGAAGCAGAACGAATTCGAACCGGTGTCCGTGCCCGGCCAGATCGCGATCCTGCTCGCGCTGACAGCCAGGCTGTTCGACAGCGTGCCACTAGGGAAGATGCGCGAGGCCGAGCTGGCGCTGCTCAAAGCTGCTGAAGACTTTCCAGCCGAACTGGTGCAGCGGCTCACCTCAGCGGATGAGCTGGACGAGAAGGATCGCGAGTCGATATTGCAGATTGCGCGCGACACGCTCACACCGTTTCAACCGTAGGGTGGGCACGTTCTTTGTGCTCACGCGGATATTAAATCGTAGAGCAGGAACGCTCATGTGTCCACGCGGACAATAAACAATGTGAAGGCAACCCAATGTCACGCTACCGCCGCGCAAAGACAACAGGCTCAAGCTACTTCTTCACCGTGGTTGCCTATCGTCGGCAACCGATCATGTGCAGCGATTCGATCCGCAACGCATTGCGCACCGCGATTGAAAAGGTGCGTGTCGCGCGGCCTTTCGAGATCGATGCATGGGTGCTGTTGCCCGACCATTTGCATTGCGTGTGGACATTGCCTGAAGGCGATGCCGATTTTTCCAACCGCTGGATGAAAATCAAGCGGTCGGTTTCTCTGGCGTGTGGGAATGAATTCCGCCGCGACGAGTGGATGACCGCATCAAAATCCAGACATCGCGAATCGACGATATGGCAACGGCGATTCTGGGAACACCAGATTCGCGATGAAGACGATTTTTCCCGCCATGTCGATTATATTCATCACAATCCGGTTAAACACGGGCATGTGCAACATGCCGCCGATTGGCCGTATTCGACATTTCATCGTTATGTGCGCGATGGGGTGTATGTGCGGGATTGGGCGGGTGCGATGGATGGGGTGGAATTGGAATATGATTGATGTTGTTTGTATGGGTGTACCGCGTGGGCACAAAGAACGTGCCCACCCTACTTGGCTGTTTTACAGAACGGGCCGCAAGAGCAGGAATGACATGTGGACGGAGCCAAACATGAAATCATGTCACCTGATATTTCCGGCTGATGGTAAAGGCGTAACGAAATGACCGACACCCTGGAAAGCCTGCGCCGCAAGATCGATGGCGCGACCGAACTCGATTCGGTGGTGCGTACGATGAAGGCGCTGGCCGCGTCGAGCATCGTGCAGTACGAGCGTGCGGTGCATGCGCTGGACGATTATTACCGCACGGTGGAGCTGGGGCTGGTTGCGTGGTTGCGCCAGGCGGGAGCGGCGATCTATACCGAAGGTGGCGCAAAAAAAGTTAAAGTTGCGACAGGTGCGGTGGTGTTCGGCTCGGATCAGGGGCTGGTCGGCCAGTTCAACGAGGTGCTCGCGGAGTTTGCAGTGAACAAGCTCGGTGCCATGCCGGGAAGCAAAAATATCTGGGCGGTCGGCGAGCGCGTGCAGGGATATTTGAACGACGCTGACTTGCCGGTGGCAGGCAATTTCCCCGTGCCGAATTCCATCGCTGCGATCACCTCGCTGGTCGGGCGCATCCTGATTGAAATTGAAACACAGCGCGAGCAAGGGAAAGTTGGGGAGGTGTACCTGTTCCACAACCGGCCCAGATCCGGAGCAGTCTATGAAACCGTGATGCAGCGGTTGCTGCCGCTGGACGAGACATGGCGGCGCGGACTGTCCGACGTTCCGTGGCCGACCGGAAATCTGCCGGAAGTCATCGTTGGCGGAGAATCCGTACTGCAAGCGCTGATCCGCGAATATCTCTTCATCTCGCTGTTCCGCGCCTGTGCCGAATCGCTGGCCAGCGAAAATGCCAGCCGCCTCGCCGCGATGCAGCGCGCCGAGAAAAATATCGACGAACTGCTGGAAGACCTCAACCAGACCTTCCACCATCTGCGCCAGAGCAGCATCGATGCCGAGCTGTTCGATGTGATCGCCGGCTTCGAGGCGATGAAAGGTTGAAGCTCACATTGATGCATACTGAAAGCAACATGAAAAAAATCCCGGTCGTATCATCAACACAACTACACACCGCATGGCAGCCTCGCATGCAACCGCATGAGGCTGTCTTCAATGATTGATATGGCGAACAACCTGACAGGATTTATCGTGATGGTGGCCACACTTGGCATCGCCGCGCAGTGGCTGGCGTGGCGTTTCCACCTTCCCGCGATCCTGCTGCTGTCCATTGCCGGACTTGTGGTTGGTCCCTGGCTGGGATGGATCAATCCCAGCGCGCAACTCGGAGCAATGCTGGACCCGCTGGTCGGACTGCTTGTGTCCGTCATTTTGTTTGAAGGGGGGATGAACCTCAGATTCCATGAACTCAGGGAAGCGGGGCCCGGTGTGACAAGGCTGGGCACCGCCGGTGTCGCGATAACCTGGATACTGGGAAGCATGGCAGCTCATTTCGTCGGCCGGCTGTCATGGCCGGTAGCCGTGCTCTTCGGTGCCATCATCGTTGTCACGGGTCCTACCGTCATCATGCCCATGCTGCGCCAGGCAAGACTCAAGCAACGGCCTGCCTCATTGCTGAAATGGGAGGGAATCATCAACGACCCCACCGGTGCATTGCTGGCGGTGCTGGTGTTCGAGTATTTTTCCTACCTGGGATCAGGTGCTGCGGTTTTCCAGGTGCTGAGCGGGCTGGCAACCGCTATCGCCGCGGGCGTAACGCTCGGGGTCGGCGGCGGATATTTGTTGGGAAAAGCTTTCAGCCGGGACGATGTGCCGGAGTTCCTGAAAGCGCCGGTCACGCTGGCCCTGGTCCTGGTGTGTTATGGCCTTGCCAATATGGCGCAACATGAAGCGGGACTGCTTGCGACCACGCTGCTCGGCATGACCATGGGCAACATGCAATTGCGCAGCATCGATGAGCTGAGAAGGCTCAAGGAGTATGTTTCCATTTTGCTGGTATCGGGAATTTTCGTGATACTGACGGCGAATCTGGACCCCCGCATATTGACACGGCTGGACTGGCGCAGCGCGGCACTGATCGCCCTCGTGGTGTTCGCAGTGCGGCCGGCCTCGGTGCTGTTGTCTACCATAGGCCTTGGCATGAACTGGCGGGAACGCCTGCTTCTCGCCTGGATCGCGCCGCGCGGGGTTGTTGCGGTTACTGTTGCCGGTGTATTTGCAGCAAGTATGGGCGAGCAGGGTTATCAGGGAGCAGACCTTCTGTTGCCGTTGATCGTCTCTCTTGTGCTGGTCACGGTCGTTCTGCACGGTTCAACCATAGGCTGGCTGTCGCGCAAGCTGGGGTTGGCTGCCGCCAGCCAGAACGGAATCCTGATCGTGGGTGCTTCGAACTGGAGTACCGATCTGGCCATTCAGCTCAAGGAAATGAATATTCCGGTGCTGATCGCCGATTCCAGCTGGTACAACATGAGTCGGGCGCGTCTGTCCGGTATTCGCACCCATTATGGCGAAATTCTTTCGGAGCATGCTGAAATGGAACTGGATATCAGCGATATGGGATTCCTGCTGGCCACCACTTCCAACGATGCCTACAACGCATTCGTTTGCTCGCGATTTGCGCCTGAATTGGGCCGCAATCAGGTATTCCAGCTTCCCATGCATATCGTCAACGAACAGGAAAAAAAGAGTATCAAGCTGGCTCACCGCGGCATCATCGCCATGGGGAAAAAGGCAACCAATGAAGAACTGGAGCGCCGGCATTATCGCAACTGGCAATTCAAAAAAACGCGCTTCACGGCGACATTTTCTTTTGAAAACCATCTGCAAATGGAATCTGCCGATGCCCTGCCGGTGCTGCTGCTTCGTCCGGATGGGAAAGTATTGATTTACTCCGAGCAGTTTCCGCTGGAGCCGGTAGAGGGAGATGTTCTTTTGAGCTACGTGCCGCCACCGTCCGATAATTAAAAATCAGAGGAGATCGTCCAGGTGAAAATCAATATCAAGGATTTCCGCGTACCGGCAGGGAAAAAGGTCAAGCTCGACAAATGGCCGACCCGGGTGAAACCGGTATACCAGTCGAAGAAACAATATAAGGCGCACCTCGAAAAACAGGTCGAAGAACTGAGCGCGCAACAACAAATTCACTACGCATCCAACCGCTATGCGGTGCTGCTGATATTCCAGGCGATGGACGCAGCCGGCAAGGACGGCGCGATCAAACACGTGATGTCCGGTGTCAATCCGCAGGGCTGCCAGGTGTTCAGCTTCAAGCATCCGAGTGCCGAGGAACTGGAGC
>CAZCKZ010000154.1:0-5046 GCA_964499395.1 uncultured Gallionella sp.
ATGAATAATTTGATACTAGCCAGTTCAAACCGAAATAGAGCGGCCTCTTGGAAGCAGGGGCTGAACGATTTTGCCACGACAACTTTTATCCTCGACAGGTTGGACGCCTTCTGGAATGACGTTGTACGGATCGGACCGGATGTTCTCCTGCTTGACGCCGATTTGCTGATGTTGAATGGTGCTGTTCAGTTAAGTACCCTGAACAAAATATGCACAGAAACCAAAGTGATTGTTTTGGTGGGTGAGATTACTGAAGATTTGGAATGGGCTTTGTTGAAAGCAGGCGTGCGGGGCTGTTGCCCAAACGATTTTAAGCCGCAAGATCTCAAACAAGTTGTTTTGTCTGTTCAGCAGGGTGAATTGTGGATACGGCGAAGGCTGACTAGCCGACTAGTAGATGAACTGGGCAAAACAACATCAAAAAATAAAGCCTATCGTTCCCAATTCGGATTACTTAACCAGCTCACCCAGCGCGAATTTGATATTGCCGTGCGTGTAAGCAAAGGTGAAAGCAACAAGCAGATTGCCCAAGAATGTTCTATTACAGAACGAACGGTGAAGGCACACTTGACAGAAGTTTTTCAAAAACTGGGGGTCGCTGATCGACTTAATCTGGCACTCTTCATGTCATCAGATAGTAGAAGCGGCCTCGCAAATTTGGAAGACTCATTACATTAGTCGGTAACTTGCCCAGCCCAAGCACAGGGGGAGGCGATCAAGATCAAGGCATCCAAGAGGGTACCAAGTATCAAAATTACCCAAACCCTTTACCAATACCAACTATATGCACTCCGTTGGGGACGCCATACAAACAGTCAGTTGCTTGTACCATCCGATTGCAACAGCTTACGCGGGTAATACTGCTTTGCAGTATCAGACGCGCGATTGGTCTGGTAGCGTCGACTGGTAAACGAACGAAAATCCCACCATCCACAGCGCCATCACCCAGTAGCCAAAAGCAGAAGTGAACTGCGCCAGCACCATCACTGCCGCGGCGCTGGGTATCCAATGCCAGGCAAGTTGAAAAACAAACAGGCTTGCCGCCAGAATATTTCCCGTGAAAATCAAGCGATGCCCGAAACGGTAACCGTTGCCTTCCGGATCGCCCACGATGGGAAGCGGGCCGCCGTGCAGTCGGCGTAACAACAGGACCACACCCAGCAACAGCAACGCGCCCACGATGCGCCCGGGTATTCCTTGCTCCTGGGTAACGGTGCCGAACAGTTCCAGCAACACACGCCCGACAGCAGCCACCCAGCCCATCGCCAACGTTTGCGGTATCAGGAACCAGGCCATAAAAATATTCAGTTCCGGCAGTTTCATGATTTGCTCTGGAGAAAAACACTGTTCAAGCGCGTTGCGCTCTGGTTCGACATGCTGCCTTCCTCGCTTCCTGTACCGGTTATCAGCATGGTACGCCGTTTGCGGAGGCGCTGTCATTTAAAGGGTTGAATGATGCCAGCGCAACATCAGGCCGCGCCGCTCCGTTTGCCGGGCATCATTTGCACAGGCGATTTGAATTAGAATGGGCTTCATCCCATCAATTTAATCTGGTACGAAATAATGTCACGAAAGATCTACTGGGGAATCGCGCTTGCCGCCTTGCTGGTCATGGGCGTGGCCTTTTTTCAGGGAGACAAACCCATCGAAAAATCGGACTTGCCCTGGCATATCGGGCATCCGACTGCTGACACCATCGAGGTATTCGGTGTCACGCTGGGACAAACCACCACCGACGAGGCCGAACAGCATTTCAAGGAAGCGGCCAAGCCTATCCTGTTCAAATCGCACAGCGGTCAACTGGTCGTGGAGATATTCTTTGAACAGGTCAATCTGGCCGGCCTTAAAGCCAGGATAGTACTGAGTATCAAGGCCCCGGATTCGGAACTGCAAGCCATGTTCGAGCGCGGCTTGCGCATGAATGTCACGGGCAACGGCAAGGAGATCACCCTGGCACCCGATGATGCTGAAAAAGTATTCATGATGCCGATCAGCAGTTTGACCTATATGCCTTTGGTTCGTCTGGAAGACACGGTATTCAGCAAACGCTTCGGGCAACCCGAGCTGCGTATCAGGGAAAAGAAAAGCGGGGTAGTCCACTGGTTATATCCGCAGAACGGACTGGATATTGCGCTGGGAGGTGAAGAGAAACCATTGCTGCAATATGTCCCGCCGAGGGATTTTGACAAGCTGATCCAGCCACTATTGGCCAATGGCGAGATAATCAAATAGAAATATTGGAGTCGCTATCCCTGATTTATTCGGGGATATCTTCGGGATGGGCATTTTTCGGACGCTGGACAGTCATGGCATCATGTCTTCATCGTCATCCTGCAGGATGCGGTTGGCATCCCCTTCCATGTCTTCGTACTGCCCGTGTTTGACTGCCCAGATCATGATGACGAAAAACACCAGACCCAGGAACATCATGCCGGGAATCAGGCTGTAAATTACGCTCATCTCATCTCCTGTGGTTTTTCACGGTTGAACAGGTTGCGGATTCGTGCAGCATTGCCGATCACCACCAATGAACTGATGGGCATGCTGATCGCTGCCACCAGCGGATCCACCTTGGCCATCATCGCCAACGGTACCATGATAACGTTATATATGAATGAAAGCCCGATGTTTTGCTTGATGGTGCGCAGGGTGCGGCGCGACAGCAGTGTTGCCAAACGCACTTTGTCCAGCCCGTTGTGCATCAGCACGATATCGGCACTTTCCACCGACACATCGGTACCCGAACCGAGCGCGATACCCACATCGGCACGTATTAATGCCGGCGCGTCGTTGACGCCGTCACCCACCATGACCACTACCGCGCCGGACTGTTGCAGGCGCTGAATCACCCTGTCCTTGTCCTGCGGCAACACCTCGGCGATCACTTCCATGCCGCCCAATTGCCGCGCGATGGACTCGGCCACCGCCTTGCGGTCCCCGCTCAGCAGGGTCATGCCGATGCCCGCCGCGCGCAACGCATTCACCAGTTGCTGTGCATCGCCGCGCAATTTGTCCGCCAATGCGAACACCGCCACGTGCGCACCGCCCAACGCGCAGTGCACACAACTCATCGCCTGTGCTTCCAGTTCGAGCGCATGCGCCTGCAATCCCGCATCCGGATTGATGCCGTTGCGGGTCAGCCACTCGAGGCTGCCCAGCAACACGGTTTTTCCGTCCACCTCTGCCTGCACACCCAGCCCGGCGGTAGCATGAAACCCCTGCACAGCAACATTGCGAAAATTCAGCTGTCGCGTTTCAGCCTCGGCGATGATGGCCCTGGCAGCACCATGTTCGCTGTAACGTTCCATTGCGGCCGCGCTGCGCAATATTGCCGATATTTCAATACCGGATGCGGTACGCATAAAAGCCACGCTCATCTTGCCTTCGGTCAGCGTGCCGGTCTTGTCGAACACGAAATGGGTGACTTTGGACAATGTTTCCAGTACCAGACCGTTCTTGACCAATATGCCGTGCCTGGCTCCCAGGCCCGAGGCCACGGCAACCGACATCGGCGTTGCCATCCCGAGCGCGCAAGGGCAGGTGATGATCAACACTGAAGTCGCCGCCATCAACGCGAGCTCGAAACTTTTGCCGTACCAGATCAAAAAAGTCAGCGTCGCACAAATCAGCGTCACCAGGACAAACCATGGCACGATGGTGTCGGTCAATCGTTGTATCGGCGCTTTGGAAGCCTGCGCCTCTTCGACCAGCCGGATGATCTTCGCCAGGGTGGTGTCCTGCAAAGCCGAACTCACCTCAACCAGCAATGCGCCATTGGTATTCACGGTTCCGGAAGTGACCTTTGCCCCGGCGGATTTGCTCACCGGGGCGGATTCTCCGCTCAGCATGGATTCATCAACCGCACTCTGGCCTTCAATCACGATACCGTCCACGGGCACCTTGTAGCCGGGCTTGATCAACACATGGTCGCCGGGCCTGACCGCGCGTGTCGGCGTAATCTGCTCCTTGCCATCCTGCATGACGGTTGCCACGCGCGGCTGCAATTCCGTCAGCCGCTTGGTGGCGGACAGGGCCTGGTGGCGGAACATGCCTTCCAGATAGCGCCCGATCAGGATCACGAAAATCAGGTTGGTGACGGTATCAAAATATACCGCGCCGGTCGTGTTCGCCGTCACCGTGATATAGGTCGAATAGGCATAGGTCACGCTCAGGCCGATGGCGATCGGCAAGTCCATGGTGAGCCGCCCGACGCGCAATCCGCCGATTGCGCCGCGATAAAACGGATAACCCGAATACAACAGGGTTGGGGTGGCCAATACGAAACCCATCCAGTAGAAGAACTCGCGGAACTCGCCTTTATCTGCACCGCTGTATAGCGCGATGGAGATCCAGATCAGGTTCATCATCGCAAAGCCGGCAAAGAACAGGCGAAACAGCATGCTGCGGTTGGACTTCTTGATGACGCCTTCCGCATTTTCCTGATCGTAGGGCACGGCCGAGTAGCCGATTCTGGCGAGGGCACGAATCAGGTTGGAAAGTTTGTTGAGCTTGCTGTCCCAGCGCAGGTGTATGCGCTTGGCGGCCAGATTGACATTGGCCGACAGAACCCCGGGTTCGCGCTGCAGCACGCGTTCGATCAGCCACACACAGGCGGGACAGTGGATGCCTTCCACCAGCAGGTGAATATCGCGCAGATCGCCGGAACGGGTGATGAACTCCTGCTGCACCTCGTCGAGGTCATAGATGTCGATGTCTTTGGGCGGTTCGGGAGGGGGGGCGAGCAGTACGCCTTCCGGGGTGCGCTGATAATAGCCTTGCAATCCGGCCTCGAAAATGGCCGTGCAGACCGACTGGCAGCCCAGGCAACAGAAGTTGCGTTCCACGCCTTCCAGCAGGGCGTGGTAGCTTGTCCCGGCGACGACAGGCAAGCCGCAATGAAAGCAGTTGCAAGTGCTGTGTGTGCTCTGCTGATTCATCAATGACTAAGGAACCTCTGATCAAGTCCCGCATGACCGCGCATTCGGCTTTGCGGGATGGGATGCAAGAAAGGCGACGATGCGAATGGTTAATCCCTTCGCAAGGAGC
>CAZCKZ010000155.1:0-5030 GCA_964499395.1 uncultured Gallionella sp.
CGGCGCAGGTTCTCCGGTCCCCACCACGTACTTGAACATCGCCTCGCCCGCGATGCGGTTGCCGAGATTCTTGGTACCGTAGAAACCGGCGCAATCCACCGGCACCACCGGCACGCCGGTTTTTTCCGCAGCGGCCTTGCATACTGCGCCGATGTCGTCGCCAATCAGCGCGGGCACGCAGGTGTTGTAGACGAATACCGCTTTCGGGGAATAGCTGTCGACTGCCTGCTTGATCGCATGGAACAGGCGCTTCTCGCCGCGCCCCATGATGACATCCTGTTCGGTGAGGTCGGTGGTCATGCCGATGCGGTACAGCGTCGGGCCGGATGAGCGCGTGCCGCGGTTGTCCCATGAACTGCCCGCGCAGGCGATAGGGCCGTGCACGATATGCGCCACATCCGCGATCGGCAGCAGCGCGATCTGCGCACCGTCGAATGAACAACCCCCCGCCGTCGCTCCCGGTTTGGGGCGCGCGCAGCCGGATTTCGACTTGGTGTTATGTGTACACGCCGGTTCGTTGAGCAACTCGGCGATGTCCTTGGCTTGCATGGCATGCACTCGTGAGTAATGACACCCCCACTTCCGCAATTGCCGTGCCAAAAATCAGTGGCTTGATTTCAATGGAATTTATGCGGAGCAGCCTTGTAGCAAATGCGACAAGGCGGGCCAAGCGCAACAATCCCAGGCCCGAACTGGAAGCTTGCTGATGGCCGCCCGGGCCAGACGCCCGAGTCAGACCAGCGGGTCAGCCGAGCCGGTTATCCGCCGGATGATAGAGCGGGTCTTCCAGCACGTTCACTTCGATCATGCCGCGGGCCTTGTCGAGCAGTTCCAGGCAATCCGGACTCAGGTGGCGCAAGTGCAGTTTCTTGCCCAGTTGCGTGTAGCGCTCCGCCAGCAGGTCGATGGCTTCCAGCGCGGAATGGTCCTTGACGCGCGCGTTCCTGAAATCGATCACCACTTCCGCCGGATCTTCCCTGGGCGAAAACGATCTGAGAAAACTCTGCGTCGAGGCGAAGAACAGCGATCCGGACAGGTCATACACCTTCCAGCCGTGTTCTTCGGTAGAAACGCGCACGTCGATGTTCTTGGCGTGCTGCCAGGCGAACACCAGCGCCGAGATGATCACGCCGACGATCACCGCGATGGCCAGATCGGTCAGCACCGTCACGGTCGCCACTGTCAATCCCACCAATATATCGGCCTTGGGCACTTTGCCGAACAAACGGAAACTGCCCCATTCGAAGGTTTTTTCCGACACCACGAACATCACGCCGATCAGCGCAGCCAGCGGGATCATCTCGATCCATTTCGAGGCGAACAGGATAAAGCTCAACAGGAACAGCGATGCGGCAATGCCGGAGATGTTCTTCACCGCACCGTTGGTGACGTTGATCATGCTCTGCCCGATCATCGCGCAACCGCCCATGCCGCCGAACAGGCCGGTCGCCACATTGGCGATGCCCTGCCCCACGCAGGCACGGTTCGGCTTGCCGCGTGTCTGCGTCATGTCGTCGATCAGGTTCAGCGTGAGCAGCGATTCGATCAGGCCGATACCGGCAAGAATCAGGCTGTAGGGGAAAATGATGCGCATGGTATTCCAGTTCAGCGGTACGCTGGGGATATGGAACACGGGCAGCCCGCCCGCGATGGAAGCCAGGTCGCCCACCGTCCTGGTTGTGATGCCGGAAAAAATGACCAGCACGGAAACCACCCCGATTGCGGCCAGCGTGGAAGGAATCACCGTGGTCAGCCTGGGCAACAGATAGATGATCGCCATGGTCAGCGCGACCAGTCCGAGCATGGTATACAGCGGCGCACCCTGCATCCACACCAGCGCGCCGCCCGCGCCGGCGACCTTGAAGTGCACGAGCTGCGCGAGAAAGATCACGATGGCCAGGCCGTTGACGAATCCCAGCATCACCGGATGCGGCACCATGCGGATGAACTTGCCGAACTTCAGCAGGCCGAACAGTATCTGCAGCACGCCCATCAGCACCACCGTGGCGAACAGGTATTCCGCGCCGTGTTGCACCACCAGCGCCACCATCACCACCGCAAGCGAACCCGCCGCACCGGAGATCATGCCCGGGCGCCCGCCGATCAGCGAGGTGATCAGGCTGACCATGAAAGCGGCATACAGCCCGACCAGCGGCGACACATGCGCCACCAGCGCGAAGGCGATGGCTTCGGGAACCAGCGCGAGCGCAACGGTCAGGCCGCTCAGTATGTTGGTCCGTGTTTCGGCAAAATTTTTCGGGTTCATACTTTCTCTCAAAATAAATCCGGCCACCCACTCGCGTGGCCGGGCGTCATTCAAACGTCGAACGATAGGGATGGAACGAAACTGCCGGGAAGTAACTGGAAAATCTAAGGGACAGAAACTTGATTCGGGATTCTGATCGGTTGCTCTGACTCACCCGGCGCGCATTCTAACAGGCCGGCGGAACATATAAGCGAATAATTCCATCAGGTGTGCCTTGTGCCGGCTCACATCATCGAAATTTCTTGATGGATCTTCCGTTCGACAACCCGCAGCGACAACTACACCGAGTATGGTGCGGCCACCCAGCCGCGCAACAGGGCAATTTCGGTATCCGGCAGATAACTGAAGCCGTTTTCCAGGTCACGTGCCACGATATAAGCGACTGCGGGCGGCGTGATGGTGTTGGTCACAAGATGAAAATACCAGGCCGACAGGTAGCCGGCGGCCCGATCGAACGCTTGTATCTGTGCCGACATTTCCACGCCGGACAGATCGGTGTTCCACTGGAAGGATTTAAGTTCGCGCGCCTGGCACGAAACCAATGATGCGGCGATCACCGGATTGCGATACCGGTCCTGATGCTCGCGCAGTGCGACGATCCAGTGATCGCTGAAATGGCCGTGCGTTGCCGCGCTGCTGTGCGACCAGTCGGAAAGGAAACGTGGCAGGCCGGTTGTGCGCCCGTTTGCGAACGAAACTTTTGCAACCGTCTGGCGCATGTCGATCAATCTGCGAAAGCGATAGCGCGGTGCGCCGACAGGCTGCGCTTCAAGCATGGCCGGCGCGATCGGCTCGATCAAGTCCTGCAGGTCTTCCGGGGGATTGCCGGCATCGATCAGCTTTCTGTCCAGCACCTCCTGCAACTCTTCGACCTCAAGTTGCAAAAAATCCTCGGGTGCGGGGCCGTATGTGGCGACAAAATAATGCGTGCGTCCGGTATGGCGCGTCACCCGCAGACCGCTGCCGGAATAACGTTCGAGAAGTTCCTGGATGTCGCCGCCGCAGGCTTCCAGCTCGGCTTTCGCCCAGGCTTCCAGGTTATCGGCGATATGAGACCCGTCCGCCGCAATCACTCCGCCCTGGCGATACCAGCCGCCCCGGCTCAGCGCGTAGCGGAACGCGCAGCCGGGGCGAATGCGGTTGGCAACTTCGAGCAGCGCGCTGTGGTGCGGGCGCGGTGGAATTTTTTCGATCTCTGCAGCCAGGCCGGGTAAAGCTGCTTCGTCACTCATGTTTCATCCTCATGAAAAAATCCATCCAGGCGCCGGCGCACGAGCGAACGCACATCCGGCTCGGCATCATCCACCAAAGCGGCGATATTTTCCAGCGACGCATTCTTGACGGCTTCCAGTCGCACCAGCCAATCGCTGTCCGCCAGCATGGCCGCCGCATCTTCCGCCAGCATGCGCGAGGCGGCGAGGCGCCGCACTTCGGCGTCTTCATCCTTCGCCATACGGCGCAACGCAAATGACGGCAAACGCCTTGCCACTTCCTTGCGCACTTCGCGGTCCGGGTCGTGCGCCATGCGCGGCAACTGTCCGTGCGGCAAACGCTTCGCCACCTGCAAACGCACCAGGTAATCCGGGTCGCTGACCAGTGCATTCAGACTTTCCGGCGCGATGCGTTCGGCCACCGTCATGCGCACTTCGCGGTCCGTGTCGTGAAGATAGTCCGCCAGTTCGCCGATCGGCAAGCGGCTCGCCACCACGCGCCGCACCACCTCGTCTTCGTCACGCGGCATTTTCCGCACCGCATCCAGCGGCGCATAGCGCGCGGCGATCGCACGCCGTTCCCAAAAGGAATCTGCAAGGTTTTCCTGCGCGAATTGCGGATTGCGCCGCAAAAAGCGGTCGATCTGCCGCCCGCTCTGCGCGATCAGGCAGATGTCGCCCGGCACGCATTTGCCTTCCTCAAGCAATGCGCGATGCGGGCACATCGTGCAATCGGCGCGCACGACCTCAGTCAATGGGAATGCACCGGAAAGATGTTCCGACATGTTCAATACCTTCAATTACTGCTCCGCGGTTTATTTGATGGAACAATGAGCAACCACCGTGCCACTTGGCGCGACATGGCTGGAACACAGGGATGACGAGGGATTAAAGACCGGAAGAACAAACAGGCGCAGGCGATTTTGTAGCAAGTGCGACAAATAAATTACAAGCCCCTCTCTTTGATTGTGTCGTAGCGCATCACCACCATGCAGGAATCATCAAAGCCCAGCTTGCGGTAAAAATCCAGCGCGGCGTTATTGTCGCGGTCGGCCAGCAGGGTGACACGCGCTATGCCCTGTTCTCGCGCCCATGCAAGCACATGCCCGACCAGCATTTTCCCAAGCCCATCACCGCGATGTTCGCGGCGCACGATCACGTCTTCCAGCAGCAGCACATATCCGCCTTCCGCGGTGCTGACGGTGACCAGCGCATTCGCCATGCCCAGCACTTGTTCTCCGCGACGCAACACGAACAACCGGCCCAGTGCCGGGTTATCCAGAATCAGTTGCAGTCCGCTTGACTGCTTGTCGCGGTCCGGGCGGAAATCGCTTTCCAGCGTGAACAGTTCGGCGAGCAGATCGGCGAGTTGCGGCAGGTCCTCCGTGGCAGCGAAACCGATTTCAACTGTCATTCAAATCTCCACAAAAAACATTCTTGTCCACGAAAAACACGAAACTCACGAACGAAACACATGAAGTCAGGTAGGGTGGGCACGTTTCTGTGCCCACGCGGAAAAAAACTTCGCGAACAGCGTGGGCATAGAAACGTGC
>CAZCKZ010000156.1:0-5027 GCA_964499395.1 uncultured Gallionella sp.
TTTGCGCAGTGAGTTAATGGATTCGTTGGTATAAACCGCCGGGTAGCGCACTGATGCGTCCTTCCAGTTCGAGTGTCAACAGCATGGCGGATAGCTCGGCTATCGTCAAGCCGCAGCGCACACTGAGCGTATCCGCATCCACGGGATCGTAGCCGAGATGATCAAGCAATGCAGACTCAGAGCCCGCTGAAACTGTCAATTGGGCCGTCGCAACGAGCTGACCGCCCAGTTCCTCCAGAATATCCTGCGCGGTCTCGACCAGTTTCGCGCCCTGTTTGAGCAGCGCGTGGCAGCCTTTGCTTTGCGGTGCATGTATCGAGCCGGGAATGGCGAACACGTCCCTGCCCTGTTCCAGGGCCAGCCTTGCGGTGATCAGGGAGCCGCTTTGCAGCGATGCTTCCACCACCAGGCAGCCGAGACTCATGCCGCTGATAAGGCGATTGCGGCGCGGAAAATTTGCCGCCAGCGGCGGGGTGCCCAGCGGGAATTCGGAAACCAGCGCGCCTTGTTGCGCGAGCGCGTGAGCAAGCTCGCGGTTGGCAGCCGGATAGACTTTATCAAGACCGGTGCCGACTACGGCGATGCTGCTTCCCTGGCCGCGCAATGCACCGCGATGGGCGGCGGCATCGATACCGTGCGCCAGGCCGCTGATGATGCTCAGTCCGGCGTCGCTCAACGATTTGGCAAATGCCTCGGCGTTATGGATTCCTTGCGGCGTGGCGCTGCGGCTTCCAACGATGGCCAGCGCAGCTCGATTGAGCAAATCCGTCCGGCCCTTTACATAAAGCAACAGCGGCGGATCGGGAATATTCAGCAGAGCTTGCGGGTAGTTGCTGTCGGCGAGGGTGACGACATGGTTGACGGGGTCTTCAAGCCAGGCCAGTGCGGGAGCGATGGCTTCGTCAGCAATTCCCTTTTTGATTTCGGCGGCGGTATCTGCTTTGACAAAGGATTTGAGTGAACCGTTTGAAGCGGCGAATACCGTATCCGGCGACCCGAATTCCCTTAACAGGAGGCGTGCGCTTTCGCCGCCCAAACCGCGTATCAGGCTGAGTGCCAGCCAAGCTTTGAGCGAATCATCAATATTCACCGGAGGCCTCTAAAAGTCCAGCGTTCATGCAAATATCCCGCAACGGGGCCCGGATCCGCAAAGAAAAAATGCCGGCCGCGCCAAATCGTCAACAGGCAATCCGGCAGCTAGGGATTTTTGGCGCTGTCCAGCAACTGTACCGGCAGATGGGTCTCCATTACCAGGGCGTAGGACACCTTGTTGAATACGCGGAACACAAACACCAGGCCATAGCGCTCATCGGGCAGAGTGTATTGTTGGCCCTCATTCTTAACCACTTCACCTTTGTGGTACAACGCCAGTACATGACCGTTTTCCAGCCCGTCGCGCGCGCCCTTGTTCAGTGTAATGACGGTGTTCTGCCCGCCCTGGGATACGCCGCCATAAATGGAAATCACGCGTGCGGAAATTTTGCTTTCCGGTGCGCGGGGCAGATAGTTGTTGGGCTCGTTTTCGGTATGCAGGACCAGGCGATCACCCGCATTGATTTCCTCGACGGCATGGGTGATTTTGATGGTGCTGACATTCGCAAAGTGGATGACTGCCGCGTTGCCCAGATAGATGGCTTCGATACCCAGTACCTCATTGGTGTCAGGGTCGACAAAAGTCTTGCCTGGCCGGTAGATCTGCCAGTGGTCACCCTTGTCGGCAGGCAGATTACTCACAAAAGCGGTATCATCGTTGCCGAGTATCACCCGGCCTTCGCGTGCTCCGATCAGTGTCGGCGCATTTTTTAGTTCATCTGCATCTACGATCAACGGTCGTGTCAAAAATGGCGCGATGGCGCTGGCGGGTATGCTCGGAATGGCATCGTGGGAGCTCCGCTCAATACGCACCTTGGGGTAAAGCACGACGGTATTGCCTGTTTCGCCCACACCGCTCGTCGCGGAGGTTGTGCCAGCTTGGCCGAAGTTCAGTGTGCCGTTGGTGCGATCGAGATAGATCACGTCGCCCGGATAGATCCAGTGCGGATCCTTGATGGTATCTTTGTTCAGCCCCCAGATATGCGGCCATCTCCAGGGGTCTTTGAAGAACTTCCCGGAGATGTCCCACAGGGTGTCGCCCTTGACCACGATGTGCCGTTCCGGCGCATCACTGCGAATGTTCAGGCGAATGTCGGAAGAACTATCGGACCCCGCAGCAAAGGCCAAGACAGGCAATAAAAAGAAAATCAGCGATATAATCTTGCGCATGGGAACTCCGGCAGAGTCGATAATAAATGGTGCGCAAAGTTGCTGCGCTACGTTAAATTCTGCATCTAGTCTACTAAATTAGCAAGCATTTATAGGTCACGAATGGCAATTCTGAAAATTTTGCAATATCCGGATGAGCGCCTGCATAAGGTCGCGAAGAAAGTTACACGGATCGATGAAGCCACCCGCAAGCTGGTGCACAATATGGCCCAGACCATGTATGCCGCGCCCGGAGTGGGCTTGGCGGCGACACAGGTGGATGTGCACGAGCGTATTATTGTTGTGGATATTTCCGAGACACATGACCGTTTGAAAGTGTTCATCAACCCCGAAATCATTGCCAGCAGCGGCACCAGCAATTGCGAGGAAGGCTGTCTGTCGGTACCGGGTATTTATGAAACGGTGAGCCGTGCAGAAAAGATCACCGTGCGCGCCCTTGATGAAAATGGTGAAACCTTTACGCTGGACGCCGAAGGATTATTGTCGGTCTGCATCCAGCATGAGATGGATCATCTGGTCGGCAAGGTGTTTGTCGAATACTTGTCGCAGCTCAAACAGACGCGGATTCGTGCGAAGCTGAAGAAGCGCTTGCGCGAAACCATGTAAAAACCTCTGCACAACTACTCCGCTCGCTGATACTGCGTTAACAAATGCCTCAAAATCCTCGTGTACTGAATGTACACTCCGGTTTATCGGCATTTTTTTGCCTTGTCTCAGCTTCGCTCGCGACGTTATGCAGCGGTTTTTTTGCAGGCTATTTATATTATGAAAATCATTTTTGCCGGCACGCCGCAGTTTGCGGCCAGCGCGTTGTCGGCGCTGCTTGAAGAACACCAGGTTGTGGCGGTGTTGACCCAGCCGGACCGGCCGGCCGGCAGAGGCATGCGCACAACCGCCAGCCCGGTGAAACAACTTGCGCTGCAGCGCGGGTTGACGGTTTTGCAGCCTGCCACGCTGAAGACGGAAGAAATACAGCGCTCGCTTGCCGCACTTGACGCGGATGTGATGGTGGTGGCCGCATACGGTTTGATCCTGCCGAAAGCGGTGCTGCAGCTGCCGCGCCACGGCTGCCTGAATATTCATGCATCTCTGTTGCCGCGCTGGCGCGGCGCCGCGCCGATACAGCGTGCGATTCTGGCGGGCGATACGGAAACAGGCATTACCATCATGCAAATGGACGAGGGACTGGATACCGGGGATATGCTGTTGCGCAAGGCTTGCCCGATCGGTGAACACGATACGGCCCAGGCGCTGCATGAGAAACTGGCGGAGATGGGTGCGGACTGCATCCTGGAGGCATTGCGCCTGCTCGGGGAAAACCGGCTGACCCCGGTCAGACAGG
This sequence comes from uncultured Gallionella sp., assembly GCA_964499395.1. GTDB lineage: Bacteria > Pseudomonadota > Gammaproteobacteria > Burkholderiales > Gallionellaceae > Gallionella. Next base: position 3,605 of record CAZCKZ010000156.1, read on the forward strand.
ATGACGGGGCGGCATGTTATGCCGCCAAATTACTCAAGAGCGAGGCTCGGATAAACTGGCGCCAGGATGCGCGCGAGATAGAACGTGCGATACGCGCATACAATCCATACCCGGTAAGCCAGGCCAGGCTGAACGGTACCGTGATCAAGGTCTGGCAGGCAACGCTGGTTCCAGGCGTGCGAGACGAGCCTGGCAAGGTGATCGAAGCGGGCAAGAGAGGGATTACCGTGGCATGTGGCAAGGACGCGTTGCGACTGGAAAAACTTCAGCGCCCGGGCGGTACGGCACAGTCGGCCGCACAGTTTTTGCAGGCCATTCCGGTCGAGGCCGGGCATTTCTTCGATGTCAGCTGAGACGCGGCACATCCAGCTCGCCGCAAGCATCATCGTGCAGCAGGTGCTGGAGAACGGGCGAAACCTCAATCAGGCACTGGACGAATCACTTCGCAACAAAGCGGCCTGGGCTCCTGCACAGCGCGCCGCACTGCAGGATTTGAGTTATGGCACGTTGCGCCATTACGGGCAGCTACGGGCGATTCTGGACATGCTGTTGCACAAACCCTTGTCGGATGAGCGTGTGCGTTTCCTGTTGCTGGTCGCGATGTACCAGTTGCAGTATGGCAAATCGGCACAGCATGCCGTGGTCGATCATGCTGTGCGGGCTGCACACTCCCTGAACCCACGGGTGGGCGGTCTGGTTAATGCGATATTGCGGAACTTGTTGCGCAACCAGGCCGTATTGCTGGAACAAGCCGGGCACAGCACGGAAGGAAAATATAGTTATCCGCAGTGGTGGGTGGATGAACTGAACGCACAATACGGCGAACGCAGCGCGAAGATACTCGAAGCGGGTAACCAACGCCCTCCGATGACCTTGCGCGTCAATCAGCGGCGAGTTTCGGCGAAGGATTATCTTGCGCAACTCATCCAGCAGGGTTTTCCCGCGAAACAGATTGAGCCGGGCGCATTGCAATTGGGCAAGCCGGTACCGGTGGACAGGCTACCGGGATTCTTTGCCGGGATGGTTTCGATCCAGGATGCCGGTGCGCAGTATGCTGCAGGCTTGTTGGACGTACACGACGGGATGCGCGTGCTGGATGCCTGTGCGGCACCTGGCGGCAAGACCGCCCATATCCTGGAGCTGGCCGAGGCAGACATGGTGGCGGTGGACAAGGACGCAAACCGATTGCAACGGGTCGCGGAAAATTTGCAGCGGCTGGAGCTGAATGCGCAATTGGTCGTCGGGGATGCCGCAGAGCCGGATACATGGTGGGACGGCAAACCTTTTCAGCGCATACTTGCCGATGTGCCCTGCTCGGCTTCGGGGGTGGTGCGCCGCCATCCCGACATCAAATGGCTGCGGCGCAGCACGGATATTGCAGGCTTTGCCGCACAGCAGCTCGACATCTTGCGTGCATTGTGGC
>CAZCKZ010000157.1:0-5012 GCA_964499395.1 uncultured Gallionella sp.
ATTGTCGCTACGCGTTTATTGTGTTCTAGCTAGCGACTATCGACTATCAACTGTTTTCAGGAGAAAACGATGATTGTCACACCATTACTGCAACTTGCCGCCAACAAACAGGCTTCGGACCTGTTTTTCTCTGTCGGTGCGCCGGTCAACATCAAGATCGATGGAATCGCAATGCCGGTCAACGCGCAGGCACTGGATGCTGATGTTATCAAGCGCATCGCCTACGAGATGATGTCGCCGCCTCAGATCGCCGATTTCGAAACCTATCTGGAGATGAATTTCTCTTTTCGCGCCGAAGGCGTCGGCAATTTCCGCGTCAATGTTTTCCGCCAGCGCGGCGACATCGCCATAGTTATTCGCCACATCTAGGCGAAGATCGGAAATTCTGAAGACCTTAACCTGCCCGGCGTACTGAAAGAACTGATCATGGAAAAGCGCGGTCTGGTGCTGGTGGTCGGCGCGACCGGCTCCGGAAAATCCACCACCCTTGCCTCCATGATCGAGCATCGCAACAATTCGGCAAGCGGCCACATTCTGACCATCGAGGAACCGATCGAATACATTTTCAATCACAACAAATCCATCGTGAACCAGCGCGAAATCGGCACCGATACGCTCACCTATGAAAGCGCGTTGTACAGCGGAATGCGCGAAGCACCGGATGTGCTGATGATAGGAGAAGTGCGCGATCGCGAAACACTCAAGCATGCGCTGATCTTTGCCCAGACCGGGCACTTGTGCCTGACCACCCTGCACGCCAACAACAGTTATCACGCGCTGAACCGCATCGTGAACTTCTTCCCCTATGAATCCCGCAGGGGCGTGCTGGCCGATTTGTCGATGTGCCTGCGCGCGGTGATCTCGCAGCGTTTGGTGCGCGGCGTGCACGGCAAACAGATCCCCGCCGTGGAAATCCTGCTCAACACCTCGCTGATCGCCGACCAGATCAAAAATGACGAACTCGACAAGATACGCGAGTCGATCGAGAAGAGCGTATCTGCCGGTTCGCAAACCTTCGAGCAAGCCCTCTACAAACTGTTCAAAAAGCAGTTGATCACCAAGGACGAGGCGCTGCGCAACGCCGACTCGGCAAGCAACCTGTCCTCACTGGTTGATTTCTCCGAACGCACCGATACCCAGAAAGTGCCGGTATTCGATTCAACTCCGCCGGCTCAAAAACCCGCACCAAGCGCTGATTTTGGAGGTATCAAGCTTAATTTGAACGACCCCAAATGAAGGACACCAGCAATATCAAGTTGTATGGCATCCCGAACTGCAGCACCGTTAAAAAAGCGCGCGAATGGCTGGCGCAACATGGCATCGACGCCGAGTTTCACGATTTCAAAAAGCTCGGGCTGAATGCGGCCATTGCACAGAACTGGCTGCAACAGGCCGACTGGACCAGGCTGATCAATCGCAGCGGCCTGACCTGGCGAGGCCTGCCGGAGCAGCGCAAACAAAACATCCAGGACACAAATGCCGCACTCGCGCTGATGCTGGAAAAAACCAGCGTGATCAAACGCCCGATGCTGGAGCAAAACGGCAAACTGCTGCATGTCGGTTTTGACGAAGCGGCTTATTCCAAAATTTTCAATCTTAAATCCTGAATACTGTCATGTCCGAAACCTTGCAACTCGCCAAAACCCTGATCGCTCGCCGCTCGCTCACCCCGGATGATGCCGGCTGCCAGGATATCCTGATTGAACGCCTGGAAAAACTCGGTTTCAAGATAGAGCGCATGCGTTTCGGCAACGTGGACAATTTCTGGGCACGGCGCGGCACGGCCAGTCCCGTCGTGGTGTTTGCCGGGCACACCGATGTGGTCCCCACCGGGCCGGTGGAGAACTGGTTCAGTCCGCCATTCGAGCCGACCATACGCGATGGCTTGCTGTACGGGCGTGGTGCGGCCGACATGAAGACTTCCATCGCGGCATTCATCACCGCCATCGAGGCGTTTCTCGAGCAGCACCCGGAACATGACGGATCCATCGCGCTGCTGATCACTTCCGATGAGGAAGGCGTGGCGGTGGACGGTACGGTGCGCGTGGTGGAAGCCTTGCAGGCGCGCGGCGAACTGATTGATTTCTGTATCGTCGGCGAACCCACCTCGAACAAACAGGTCGGTGACATGATCAAGAACGGGCGGCGCGGCTCCCTGAACGGCACGCTGATCGTCAAGGGCATCCAGGGCCATATCGCCTATCCCCACCTGGTAAAGAATCCGATCCACATGGTTGCACCGGCGATCGCGGAGCTCGCCGCAACCACCTGGGACAATGGCAACGAATATTTTCCGCCCACCTCCTGGCAAATCTCCAACATGAATGCCGGCACCGGCGCGACCAATGTCGTGCCGGGCACGGTCGAGATATTGTTCAACTTCCGTTTTTCCACCGCCAGTACCGAGCAGGGACTGAAGGACAAGGTCCATGCGATACTGGACAAGCACAGCGTGACCTACGATCTGGCATGGGAACTGTCCGGCAAGCCGTATATCACCGCAAAGGGCAGCCTGGTCGATGCGATCAGCAACGCGATCGAACAGTCATACGGGATCACGCCGGAGCTGTCCACCAGCGGCGGCACCTCGGACGGGCGCTTCATCGCCGACATCTGCCCGCAGGTGATCGAGTTCGGGCCGCTGAACGCGACGATACACAAGCTCAATGAATGCGTGGGCGTAGCCGACATCGAGCCGCTCAAACTGACCTACCAGCGCACCCTTGAAAATTTACTTGGGCAAAATCTGCTTTGCAAATGAGCAATTATTATTCAGAGGCTGCGCATGACCTGAAGACGGTGCGCGACTACCTGCGTTTCGCAGTGAGCCGCTTCAATCAGGCCAAACTGTTCTTCGGACATGGCAGCAGCGACGCCTACGACGAAGCCGCCTACCTGATCCTGCATACCCTGCATCTTCCACTGGACCGGCTTGAACCTTTTCTTGATGCGCATCTGACCGACGGCGAGCGCAACGAGGTGCTGAACATCATTCACCGGCGCGTCGAACACCGCATCCCGGCCGCCTACCTGACCCATCAGGCGCTCCTCGGCGAATTCAGCTTTTACGTGGACGAACGGGTCATCGTGCCGCGTTCGTTCATCGCCGAACTGCTGCTCGAACAGCTCAGACCGTGGATCGCCGAGCCGGAAGCGATAGCCAACATATTGGACCTGTGCACCGGCAGCGGCTGTCTCGCCATCCTTGCCGCACATGCGTTTCCTGAAGCCAGCGTGGACGCAGTGGACCTGTCGCCAGCCGCACTGGCCGTTGCAGAACGCAATATCACCGACTATCAACTTCAAGACCGCATCAGCCTGATCGAATCGGACCTGTTCGCCAAGCTCGATAACAAACAGTATGACCTGATCATCAGCAACCCCCCTTATGTGGATGCCGAATCGGTCGCCGCGCTGCCGCAGGAATATCTGCACGAGCCGAAACTCGCGCTCGGCAGCGGAAATGACGGCCTGGATGCGACCCGCGTAATACTCGAACATGCCGCGCAGCACCTCACCGAGAACGGCATTCTGGTCGTAGAGATCGGCCATAACCGCGACGTGCTCGAAGCCGCCTACCCCGGCCTGCCGTTCACCTGGCTGGATGTGTCGGCGGGAGATCAGTTCGTGTTCATGCTGCACCGCAACGACCTCATTTGATTCATGCCGGTCGACCATTACGAAAACTTCCCGGTCGCTTCCATCCTCATGCCCAGGCGGCTGCGCAAGCCGGTCGCGGCGATCTACCATTTCGCGCGCGCTGCGGACGACATTGCGGATGAGGGCGAGTTATCCGACACAGAACGCCTGAAACAGCTGGACGAATTCCGCGCCGAGCTTGCGCTGATCGCAAATCATGAAACTCCCCGCACCCCGCTGTTTCTGAACCTTGCTGCCGTGGTTCATCAGCACGAACTGCCGCTGCAGCCGTTTTACGATCTGCTCGATGCATTTTCGCAGGACGTCGTGAAGAAACGCTACGCCAATTTTGAAGACTTGCTAGATTATTGCCGCCGCTCCGCGAATCCGGTCGGCAACCTGCTGCTGCATCTCTATGATGAGGCTACGCCGGTCAACATCGCTTACTCGGATGCGATCTGCACCAGCCTGCAGCTGATCAACTTCTGGCAGGATGTCGCAAGGGATTACGCGATCGGGCGCATCTATCTGCCGCTGGACGAACTCGCGCAATACGGCGTCAGCGAAGAACAGATCGCGCAGGGCACCAGCAATGACGCATGGCGCGCATTGATGAAGTTTCAGGTAGACAGGGCACGTGCGATGATGCTGTCCGGGAAACCGCTGGGCAGCATACTCACCGGACGCATAGGGCTGGAGATGCGCATGATCATCGCCGGGGGATTGCGCATACTTGCCAAACTGGAAAACGCCCAGTACGACATGTTCCGCCACCGGCCGGTATTGAAGCCTTTCGATTGGGCTATCATGCTGGCCAGGAGTGCTCCGTTTTAAAAAACTGATATGGACCCTAACCAGTATTGCCAGGATAAAGCCGCGGCCAGCGGCTCCAGCTTCTATTACAGCTTCATGTTCCTGCCCAAGGACAAGCGCCGTGCCATCACTGCGCTGTACGCCTTTTGCCGCGAGGTTGACGATGTGGTGGACGAGTGCTCGGATGAACAGGTTGCACGCACCATGCTCAACTGGTGGCGCGCGCAGGTAGCGGAAATCTTTGGCGGGAAGCCGCAACATCCAGCTGCGCAGGCTCTGGTTCCGGTGGTGCAGCAATTCAATATATCCCGGGAACACCTGCTGGAGATCATCGACGGCATGGAAATGGACCTTGATCAGGCGCGCTATCCCGATTTCAAATCGCTGCAACTGTACTGCTATCGTGTCGCCTCGGTGGTCGGTTTGATCGCTGCCGAAATATTCGGCTATACCGACCGCAGGACACAGAAATATGCGCACGATCTCGGCATCGCCTTCCAGCTTACCAATATCATCCGCGATGTCGGCGAAGACGCGCGGCGCAACCGCATCTATCTGCC
>CAZCKZ010000158.1:0-4983 GCA_964499395.1 uncultured Gallionella sp.
CGTGCAGGCAATCCTGAAAGCCCATGATGCCGAGTCCGACGGGCCGGTGCTTGAGATTGGAATTGCGCGCTTTGTCGACTGCGTAGTAGTTGATGTCGATCACGTTATCCAGCATGCGCATCGCGGTGTTGACGGTGCGGCGCAGTTTTTCATGGTCGATCTGCCCGGCTTTTTCGTGGCCTTTGGGATACAGGTGCGCGACCAGATTGTCAGAGGCGTGATTGCACACGGAGATTTCGCTGTCGCTGGTGTTCAGCGTGATTTCGGTACACAGGTTGGAGCTGTGCACCACACCAGTATGCTGTTGCGGGGAACGGATGTTGCACGGATCCTTGAACGTGATCCACGGATGACCGGTCTCGAACAGCATGGTCAACATTTTGCGCCACAGGCTGGCCGCCGGAATCTTCTTGAACAGCTTGAGTTCGCCGCTGGCGGCTTTTGCTTCATAAGCGGTATAGGCACGCTCGAAATCGGCACCAAACTTGTCGTGCAGATCCGGCACGTTGGATGGCGAGAATAATGTCCAGTCTCCGCCTTCCATGACGCGCTTCATGAACAGGTCGGGAATCCAGTTGGCGGTATTCATGTCGTGGGTGCGGCGGCGGTCATCGCCGGTGTTCTTGCGCAGATCCAGGAATTCCTCGATGTCCAGATGCCAGGTTTCCAGATAGGCACACACCGCACCCTTGCGCTTGCCGCCCTGATTCACCGCCACAGCCGTATCGTTCACCACTTTCAGGAACGGCACCACACCCTGCGACTGACCGTTGGTCCCTTTGATATGCGCGCCCAGGGCGCGCACCGGCGTCCAGTCGTTACCCAGGCCGCCGGCATATTTTGCGAGCAATGCGTTTTCCTTGATGGCTTCATAAATCCCATCCAGATCATCAGCCACCGTGGTCAGGTAACAGGAGGACAATTGCGAGCGTTGCGTGCCGGAATTGAACAGGGTCGGCGTGGAGCTCATGAAGTCGAAGCCGGACAACAGCCGGTAAAATTCCACTGCGCGCGCTTCGCGGTCTATTTCATTGATCGCCAATCCCATCGCGACGCGCATGAAAAATGCCTGCGGCAATTCGATACGCCTGCCTTCGATATGCAGGAAGTACCGGTCATACAGGGTTTGCAGGCCGAGATAACCGAACTGGAAATCGCGTTGCGCGTCCAGTTCCCTGCCCAGCCGCTTCAAATCGAACTGCCCCAGACGCGGGTCCAGCAATTCCGCCGCGATACCCTGCTTGATGAACTGCGGAAAATAGGTCGCATAACGCTCCGCCATTTCACCGGGGGCGATTTCTTCGCCCAGCGTCTCGCTGCAAATGGTATTCAACAGCAGGCGTGCCGTGACAAAATTATAAGCCGGTTCTTTTTCGATCAGCGATCGCGCGGAAAGCACCAGGCACTTGCGAACCTCGTGCAGCGCCACACCGTCGTACAAATCCTTGAGCGTCAGTTTGATAACCTCGTTCGCCGAAACCGCGTCTCCCAGCCCTGCGCATGCATCCTGAACCAGTGCGGACAGTCGCTCCAGATCCAGCGGGCGCGTCTGGCCGTCCTCGCCGGTGACATTGATGACATGCGCCGGCTCCTTGTTCTTTGACTTGGCCCGTGAACGCGCGCGCTCTTCACGGTACAGCACATAGGTGCGCGCGACATCGTGTTCGCCGGAGCGCATCAACCCCAACTCGACCTGATCCTGAATGTCCTCGATATGCATCGTTCCGCCATGCGGCTGGCGGCGCAACAACGCCGAGACAACACCACTGGTCAACTGTTCGACCATCTCGCGCACGCGCGCGGACGCGGCACCCTGGCCGCCGTTCACCGCAATGAACGCCTTGGTCAGCGCGATCGAAATCTTGGCCGGCTCGAAAACCACCACCGAGCCGTTGCGGCGGATTACCTTGTATTGGTCGAATGGTTTGGAAGAAGCGGAAGGGGATGAGACGGGGTCGGGAACGTTATTGCCATGCTTTGGAGGGTTTGGAATGCTATCAGCAGCGGCATGCAACATAAACTTCTCCCATGAAATCCTTGTTAACCTGAAAAGCCAGAAACCACTATATCTAGTATTTTTTTTCAGCGGCCGAGCTAATTGTAGTAGCTAACAAAAATATTGCAAGCGAAAAATGACCGGTTGCATTTCTGCCGAATTCACGAATGCATGATTATGATTCGCACAGCCCCGCAAGAAAGCGCGCCCAGTCGAAACACGGGCCGGGGTCGGTCTTGCGCTGCGGAGCGATGTCGCTGTGTCCGGCTATGCCCCGTATCGGGTAGGCTGCGCGCAATGCTGTGGTCAACCGATTGAGCGCCGCATATTGCGCGTCGGTGAACGGCGATTCATCAGTGCCCTCCAGTTCGATGCCCAGTGAAAAATCGTTGCAACGGAACGCGCCCTGCCAGCAGGATTCTCCGGCATGCCATGCACGCTGCAGGCAGGGAACGAACTGGACGATGCGGCCGTCGCGGCGCACGAAGAAGTGGGCCGACACCTTCATTCCGGCTATTGTCGCGTAATAGGGATGTGCTGCCGGATCCAGTGTATTGGTGAAAAATCGCTGCACCGCATCGCCGCCAAACTCGCCGGGCGGCAAGCTGATGTTGTGTATCACCAGCAATTCGATGGCAGCGGCGGGGCGGTCATCGCAGTTGGGCGACGGGATATATTCGCAACCGGACAACAATCCCTGCGCATCAACCTTCAGGGGTCCTTTCAAGACCATGCTATTCGGGGTCATCCGTTCCATGCGGGCCCCGGATGCCGAGCCGTTCCATGCGGTAGCGCATGGTTCTGAAAGTCAGCCCCAATAATTTGGCCGCTGCCGTGCGATTGAACCCGGTCTGCTCCAGCGCTTCCAGCAGTGCCTGTTTTTCGACCTGATCCAGATATTTCGGCAGCGGGTATTTGCTGCTGAGCGCGGTGCTGTCTGTTTGTTCATGTTCCACGGGTACCAGCAGCAGATCGCTCTCCTCGATCACCCCTTCAGAACACAGCGCAAACGCTCTCTCGATGATGTTTTCCAGTTCGCGCACATTACCCGGGAAACTGTAGCTCTGCAGGGCGTGTACCGCCGGTTCTGAAATACGCACATCCGCATCGCCGCGCAAACGCTCCAGAATCCGCAGTGCGATTTCCGGTATATCCTCGCGTGACTCGCGCAATGCCGGCATCTGGATCGGAATCACGCTGAGGCGGTAATAGAGATCCTGGCGGAATCCACCCTGCCGCACGCGTTCCGCCAAGTCATGGTGCGTCGCACTGATAATGCGCACATCCACCGCATCCTCTCCGGTGGCGCCGATTTTGCGCACCCGCTTTTCCTGTATCGCTCGCAACAACTTGACCTGCATGGCCAATGGCAGGTCCGCCACCTCATCCAGAAACAATGTCCCGCCGTGTGCCGCCTGAAAAAAACCGTCCCTGTCCTTGTCGGCCCCGGTAAACGCGCCTTTTTTGTAGCCGAAAAATTCCGCTTCCATCAGGTTGTCCGGGATTGCCCCGCAGTTCACCGCGATAAATGGCTGATCGTGCCTGGAACCGCTTCGCACGATAAGCCGGGCGGCCAACTCCTTGCCGCTGCCCGATTCGCCGCTGATATGTACCGGAGCCTGGCTGCGTGCCACACGCCTGATCAGGTCGCGCACCTTCTGCATGGCATGCGAATGGCCGAGCAACAGCTTGTCGCCCGACGTGTCTGGCTGCGGCAGCTTCAGCGCGGATTTCACCAGCGTGCGCAACTGGTCCAGCGAAACCGGCTTGCTCAGGTAATCGAATGCCCCCGCCTTGAGCGCGGTCACCGCATTTTCCATATTCCCATGCGCGGTGATTACTGCCACCGGAACATCCAGATTGTGTTGCGCGATATGCCTGACCACCTGCAAGCCATCGCCATCCGGCAAACGCATGTCGGTCAAACACAAGTCGTACCGTTGCGCCGATAACTTTGAAATCGCCTCGCGCACATTTCCGGCCCTGTCCACCTCCAGCCCCATTTTGCGCAGCGCCAGTTCCAGCAACTCCAGAATATCCGGCTCATCATCCACCAGCAGCACATCCGGCGCTTTTGCCCGATCGTTATCCGCCATGCTCATCCACCCCCGCCATCCTTGTGTATATTCCCGAATGTTATACAAAAACAGGCACCCGGCCGATTCTCGTCCGCATGATATTCCAGCCTCGCCCCATTCGCCTCACATAATTCCTTGGCAATATACAAACCCAAACCGGTGCCATCCTGCGCAGTGGTAAAAAAAGGTTCGAACAGTTTACCCTGCTGCTCGGCGGATATGCCGGGCCCGTCGTCCTGAACAGCCAGCATCACCCGCCCGTTCTCCGCACTCATGGTCAGCACCAGGCTGCCCGGCAACTTGCGTCCATATCGCAGCGCGTTGCGGCATAAATTCCACAGCACCTGGCGCAAATGACCGCGGTCGAAGGAAACCTCACCCGGCGCCATACCCGCCAGCACCATCACCCCGGCATGCCGTTCTGCCAGATCAAACTCTTCCACAAAACCGCGCAAAATCGCAGCCAACTCGAACACCTCGGGCTGTGCGCGATCGCGCCGGTTCAACTGCATCACGTCCTGCACGATCTGGTTGATGCGATGCGTGTTATCCAGAACGATCTGCAACAGGCGCTGGTTCCTGGCATCGTCTTGCTCCTCTTGCAACAGCTCCGTCGCGTAACTGATCGCCGACAGCGGATTGCGCACTTCGTGGGCGATATTCGCAGTCAAACGACCCAGTGCTGCCAGTTTTATTTGCTGTGCTTCGGCACGAACACGCCGCATATCTTCCAGAAAGATCACTGCGCCATTTTCCGCATTTCGCTCGATTGGAACAAAGCGCACCCTGGCCTGCAACCCCACATCCAGCTGCAGCGTATCCCGGCTCGCGCTTCCGCTCTGCTTCCACAATGCATACTGCCCGAACAGGATCGGGAAGACTGCCGAAAAAGAACTGTCGGGGCTGATA
>CAZCKZ010000159.1:0-4941 GCA_964499395.1 uncultured Gallionella sp.
CTCATCCATTCCCGTGGATATCAGGCGTTCAGCCACCATTTTCAGCAGTGCATCGCCGAGGTGCCGCCCGAATGTCTCGTTGATGACCCTGAACCGTTCCAGATCGATTGCCAGCACCGCCAATATTTCACCACTTTGCGTATTTTGCAGTTGCTGACCCAGCCGGTCGTAAAACAGTGTGCGATTCGGCAGGCCGGTAATCGCGTCATAGTAGGCGAGATAATTGAGGTCCCTCTCCTTTTTGATATGATCCATGGCAAATGAGATATCGCCGGCTATTTCAATCAACAACGTCATCTCTTCGTCATCGAACACATCCGGCTCCGTGGCGTAAAGCACGAACACGCCGACCGGTTTGCCCTCCAGCATGAGGGGAAGCACTACCACTGAACGATAACCACGGCTCAACGCCTCGCTGCGCAGGGCTGGCATGCGTTCGTCGCTGGCGATGTCATTGCAGATCACCGGCCTTGCCTCGGTCAGCGCCTGCGCGGTTAATGCACAACCTCCCAGGACATCAGCACGCGTGGTCAAATTGATTTTCGCCAGATAACCGTCGTCGCGGCCTGCCTGGGCGACCGGCGTTACCTGCTGGCTGCCTGCATCGAACTTGCCGATCCACGCAAAAACAAACCTGCCATGCTCCACCGCGATACGGCATGCTTCCCTGAACAGTTCTTCCTCCTCACGGACATGCACGATCGTGGTATTGATGCCGCTGAGCACGCTGTAAATCCGGTTGAGCCGTTTGATCTTGGCTTCGTTTTCCCTGCGATGGGTGATGTCGCGCGCGATGCTCAGCATGTAGGGCTTGTCGGATTCAATGAGTGTCGCACTGATTTCCACGGGAAACGTCGAACCATCCTTGCGCCGGTGCACAGTTTCGAACCGCGCGTGTCCCGTTTGCCGCAACTGCTCCATGATTATTTCCGCAGCATCCGCACTGACGCCTGTGTCCAGGTCGAAAACGCTCATGGACAGGAGTTCTTCCCGGCTGTAGCCCGAGACGCGGCATGCCGTTTCGTTGATGTCGAGAAAACGCAACGTGACGGGATCGAGCACTTCGATGGCGTCGTTGGAACTGTCGAGCAAGGTACGGAACAGCTTCAGCTTTGCCTCGGCCTGTTTGCGTTGGGTGACATCGCGGGTGATTGCCAGCATTTGCGGACGGCTGCCCTGTAGCCCGGGAAGCGGCACCGCGTGGCTGTCCATCCATCGATGCGTACCCTTCAATCCGGTAATCTCAAACTCGAAGGCCGCGTTCTTTCCGTTCAGCACACTTGCCTCGAAGGCGCGATAGGCTTCGCGCTGCGCGGGAACCACAAAATCGGCGGTTATTTTTCCCTGAACCTGTTCAAAGTTGTCCGCCTCCATCATGACGAGCCCTGCCGCATTCATCTGTATGATCTGTCCCTCCGCGTCCTCAATCTTTACACACTCCGGTTCCGACTCGATAATGGTGGACAAACGCGCCTCGCTCGCCCGCAACTCTGCGGTTCTTTCCTCGACCAACTGCTCGAGATGTTCGTGCAGTCTGGCGCGTTCCAGCGCCACCGCCACCTGGTTGCCGACGACGTACAGCATCTTCAGCTCCGCTTCGTCGAACAGACCCTGTTCCGCACCGACCAGATTCATGACACCCATGCCCCGTTCGCCGGTCCACAACGGCACACTGGCATGGTAGCGCAAGCCCAGCGTGTCGTTCTTGGCTGCCTTCAGCCGCTCGCATTCCAGGATATTGCTGACGTGATCCAGTTCTCCCGAGAGGAAGCGGCGGCGGCACTCGCACAAACCCTCCATCACTCCTTCGTGCAACAGGGCCGGCGGCAGATTGCGCGCGGCGGTGAGCTGGAAACCGGACTCATCTTTCCACAGGGATATCCATCCGGCCTGGATTCTTGGCAGCTCCATGGCCCGTTCCAGCGCCATTTCCGCAACCTCGCGTTCGGTGGTCGCATGATTCAGGCCCGACACGATGTTGCCGAATCCCTGCAGCACATGGTTGGAATATTCCAGTTCCGTTTCGCGCAGCTTGAGCTCATAGTTGAGATGAACCGCCTGTTCGTAAGTCGAGATCAACAAGTCCAGGATTTGCTGCCGCTCCGAGTTGATGAAGAATTTCTGGCCGCCGAGATTGATTTCCACGCCCACCTGCATTTTCTGGCTTTTGCGCATTTCCAGGTTCATCAGCAGATACTCGATGCGCGACAGCAGATACCCCTCTTCATAGGGTTTGCGGATAAAATTATCCGCACCACATTCCAGCCCGCGGATCACGTCCTGCGGATCGGTAAGCGTGGTGACCAGAATGACCGGGATGTCCTTCAATTCCTCATCGGATTTGATCGCCTTGCACAGCTCATAGCCGCCCATCTCTGGCATCATCACATCGCTGATGAGCAGGGCCGGTTTTTGTGCCTGCGCCGCCTCCAGCGCCAGCTTGCCGTTGGCCGCAATGGTCACCCGGTAGCCGTGCTGCTCGAGCAAAAAAGCAAGCTGGTCAGCCTGGGTGCGACTGTCCTCGGCGATGAGAATGCCGATACTGCTGTTCTTGTTCGTTTTGGATTTCATCGGCTCTCCTTCCTGATTTTGCTGTTTGCCAAAGACACCAACACTGCTGAAATCTTGTCCGGCGCCAGAATATACGTCGCAGCATCCAGCTTGATCGCCTCACCCGGCATGCCGTGCACCACGGAACTCTCATTGTCCTGTGCAATAGTTATTGCGCCTTTGTCCCGCAACCGTTTCAACTCTTCTGCGCCATCGCGTCCCATGCCGGTGAGCAGCCCGGCGACAACGTCGCTACCATACACTGTTGCAAGTGAACGGAACAGATAGGAGACCGAGGGGCGCAGCCCGTTTTCCGGCACATCCTGGGTCAGGACGATTTTCCCGCCGTGCACTACTTTCATCTGGCATTCGTCGGGGGCGACGTAGACGTGGCCGGGCAGCATCGGTTCGCCGTGCGTGGCCACATGAACAGGCAAGCCGGACGACTGCGCCAGCCACTCGACGAATGAGGCGGTGAAGCCGGAGGCCATGTGCTGGACGATCAATATTGGCAGCGGAAAATCCCTGGGCAGCTTCGCCAGTATCGTCTGCAGCACGGGTGGCCCGCCGGTCGAGGCGCCCAGGGCGATCACTTTGACTTTCGCCACTTTTTCCACGAGCGGCTTCGTTGCCGATGGCAAGGCTGGCTCGCGCCGTGTTTTTTGCCAGCGCCGCACCACCTTCACTTCCGACATCAGTTTTACCGTTTGTATCAGTTCTCTTGCGTTGTTTTCATAATCCGGGTGGCCGATGCCGGCAGGCCGTCGCAACACGGCCAGCGCCCCCGCTTCCATCGCGCGGAATGTCTTGGTATTCTCGTGCGAATCAACACTCCCGCTCACGATCACGATGGGTACCGGTTCCGTTTCCATGATACGGCGTGTCGCTTCCAGCCCGTCCATTTTCGGCATGTGGATGTCCATCGTGATCACATCGGGGCGATAGCGCTTTACGGCTTCAAGCGCCTCCTCGCCGTTGTTTGCCGTGCCAACCACCCGTATATCCGGATCCCTGCCGAGCAGGTAAACCAGAAACTCGCGCACCACCGGAGAATCTTCCACCACCAGAACCTTGATCAACTTTGTTGCCTCCTTGTGCAATTCCGGGACGGGATAACCCTGCGATCTCGTGTCCATGTTCACTCCTGGGCCGCCGCTTGTCCGGGCGCCGGTTCATAGCGAACCACCCGGTTCCTGCCGCCCGCCTTGGCCGCATACATCGCTGCATCCGCTGCCACCACCAGCGTTTGCACGCTGTCTGCGTGCGCCGGAAAAGACGCGACCCCGATGCTGACGGTAATGCGCAGCGGTGCGCCGCCATTGATGTCGAACGGATGCGCTTCAACAGCCGCGCGCAAGCGTTCGGCGACCTTGGCTGCGATCTCAAAACCGGTCTCCGGCAAGATGGCGGTGATCTCCTCGCCGCCGTAGCGGCACACCCGGTCGATGGCGCGCGCCTGGCGGCCCAGCAGTTCGCCCAGCACCTTGAGAACGACATCCCCTGCCTGGTGGCCATATGTATCATTGACGCGTTTGAAGTGGTCGATATCGAGCATCAGCAGCGAGACCGGCCGGTTGAAGCGCTGCGCGCGCGCGAGTTCGTCGGCGAGCAGCGCGTCGAACGTGCGCCGGTTGTTCAGGCCAGTCAATGCGTCCGTTCTCGCCTGCTCCTGCATCTGGGCGTACAGGCGCGCGTTCTCGATCGCCTGCGCCACGAGCGACGCAAAGGTGGCAAGCAGTTCGATATCGGCCGGTATGAACGTGTCGCGGTCCGTGCAGTAGAAATAGATCACCCCCAGGCGGTGATCGTGGCTGGTGAGCGGCAGGCAGACGAAGCAGCGCAGGCCTTCCTCGCGTGCAAGGCTGCTCAGCTTGTGCAAGGTTTCCGGGCGATCGTTACACAGGATATAGCTCGTTGTGTTGAAGGCCTCGTCGGCCAGCCCCCCGGGTTGGAAGGACATATTCTTGACGAAATGCTCCGAGAGTCCATGCGTGATCCATTCCTTGGAGCGCCCCGTTGCTTCATCGTAGAAGGCGATGCAGCACGCCTGGGCGCCGGTCAGTGTAATGCCGTGTTTCATGATCACCTCCAGCATGTTCTGGAGATTCAACGACGAGGTGATGGTCACGGCGACCTGGTTAAGTGCGCTGAGTTGCGAGCTGCGCTCCTCGAGCGCCTGCTCGTGCCGCTCGATACGCCGGCCGACACGCCCGACAAGCCAGTAGAAGAAACCGATCAACAGGCCGCTGATCAGCGCGCCAATGCCGTCACCGAGGTACAACATGCGGCGCGACGCGCCAAAATGCGCCGAAATATCGACGAGCGCCACCATCCGGCCCACGTCGCGCCCGCTGGCGTCGACGAGCGGCAGAAATGCGGCACGATAGGTAG
>CAZCKZ010000160.1:0-4928 GCA_964499395.1 uncultured Gallionella sp.
CAGGGAGATGTCGACCGGATCGCCCTCGGCGGCGAGTGCGATGGCATTGCCGCTTTCGCAAGAAGGGAACACCAGCACCCGATCATCGAATGCCTCTGCAATGCGTGCGACACTGCCGTCCAGGCGGCCATTGCTGGTGAGCAGGTTGACCGACAATATTCCCTGATCGCCCAGGCGCGCCCGGCACCACCGGTAGAACAACAGGGTATCCAGCCCGCCCGAACTTGCGTCCTGATCATAGCCGTCCACCAGAATCAGATCGAATTTCTTGTCGTTGTTCGCGACGTATTCCACGCCGTCGCCAATGACGAGGCTGATGCGTTTGGGGTCTTCCGGCAGCTTGAAGAACTGCCGCGCGGCGGCGACCACATCCGGTTCGATTTCCACCACCGTCAAATGCGCGAGCGGATAGTGTCGATACAGGAATTTGGTCAGCGAGGCCGCACCCAAGCCGATCAACAGCACCTTGCGCGGCCAGCGTGCATCATCACGCAGCAGCAGGCCGGCCATCATCTCGCGGGTATATTCCAGTTCGAGATTCCACGGCCGCGCAATGCGCATCGCACCCTGTATCCATTCCGAGCCGAAGTGCAGATAGCGTACGCCGGCTTCTTCGGAAATGTCGATAGGAGTGCCCAATCTAATTGCCAAGCCATTTATTCAACAGATAGCGCGCCCACTCGGCGACCTCAGTCGCGGTCATGCCGATGCCGGCGTTTTGTTCCGCCAGCGCGTCGCCCGCCGCGCCATGCAAATGCACCGCCAGCAGCATCGCGTTGTCGGCACTCAGCCCCTGCGCGATGAAGGCGGCGATCATTCCGGTGAGCACGTCGCCCATGCCCGCGCTGCTCATGCCGGGATTGCCGGTTTTGTTTACAAGAAGCTGGCCGTCGCGCGTGGCGCACAGGCTGTCCGCGCCTTTCAGTACCACGCTGCAACCGAATTTTTGCGCCAGTTGTTGCGCGGCCGCGACGCGATCCGCCTGTATCTCTTTCGTGCCGCAAGCCAATAAATGCGCGGCCTCGCCGGGGTGCGGGGTAAGCACGGAAGGTTGTTTGCGGGTGCGCAGGTCGTCCTGCAGATCGGCATGTCTGGCGAGCAGGTTGAGCGCATCGGCATCCAGCACCAGAACGGCGTTGCACTTGAGCGTCTGGTTCAACAGCTTTTGCGCGGCTATCGAAGTGCCCAGCCCGCAGCCGACCGCGAACACGTCCACATCGGGGAGTTGCAATGCGGCTGATGCGCTGTGCAGCATCAACTCGGGCTGAACGAAATCGACCGCCGGCGGATGCTCGGCCAGCAGGCCGACATGCACGCATCCCGCGCCCAGCTTGAGTGCTGCTCGTGCCGCCATCAGCGGCGCGCCGACCATGCCGTTCGCGCCGCCGATCACCGCGACCGTACCGAACAGGCCCTTATGGCTGTCGCGGGGGCGTTTCGGGAAGTTCGCGATGACCTGCTTATTGTTGATCGCGGTGACCTGTTTGTTCATTTTCACAAATCATTCATGTGGGTAGTGCATAGTATAATCGCGTCCCGGAATTTTATTATGGTCATCGCCATGTTTCGAGTTTCTGTCGGTTCCGCTGCGTTGTCCGAATTTCGTCTGCAAAAGCTGCGCCGTGCGCTGCAAACGGTTGCGCCCAACGTGGACGTCGCTGACACACGTCACTGCTATTTCATCGCGCTGCGCGAGGGTGGAACCGTCAGCAAGGCGCAAGCCAGCTTGCTGGACAAAGTACTGGGTCTGGCTGAAGGCGCCGGGGAACCCGGGCAAGCCGGTACCATGCAGCGTGTCCTCGTCGTGCCGCGCCTCGGCACGATTTCGCCCTGGTCTACCAAGGCCACCGACATTGCCCGGCATTGCGGCCTGTCCGGTGTGCTGCGCATCGAGCGCGGTGTGGTGTATTACCTGAAAACCGGCAATGGCGGACCTTTGGGCAAGGCCGAGCAAGCT
Organism: uncultured Gallionella sp.; assembly: GCA_964499395.1. Taxonomy (GTDB): domain Bacteria; phylum Pseudomonadota; class Gammaproteobacteria; order Burkholderiales; family Gallionellaceae; genus Gallionella. Next base: position 1,958 of record CAZCKZ010000160.1, read on the forward strand.
GGGCTGTTGCCGCTTCTGCATGACCGCATGACCGAGACCGTACTGACGGATATGGATACTGCGGCGACAAAAATTTTCCAGCATGGCAAGCCACAACCGCTGGAAACGGTGGATGTGCTCAAGGGCGGCAGCAAGGCGCTGGAGAAAGCCAATCTGGAGATGGGGCTGGCACTTTCCGGGGACGAGATCGAGTATCTGGTCGAAAATTTCCAGAAGCTGAAGCGCAATCCGACCGATGTCGAACTGATGATGTTCGCCCAGGCGAACTCCGAGCACTGTCGCCACAAGATTTTCAATGCCGACTGGGTGATCGACGACGAGCCGCAGGATATTTCGCTGTTCGGCATGATACGCAACACCCACAAGGTCAGCCCGCAGGGCACGGTGGTCGCGTATTCCGACAATTCTTCGGTCATCGAGGGAGCGCGCGTCCAGCGTTTCTATCCGCGTTCCGATGGTGCTTATGCGTTCAGTGAAGAACTGACGCATATCCTGATGAAGGTCGAAACCCATAACCATCCCACCGCAATCGCGCCGTTCGCGGGTGCGGCGACCGGCTCCGGCGGCGAGATACGCGACGAGGGTGCGACCGGCAGCGGTTCCAAGCCCAAAGCAGGACTGACCGGTTTTTCGGTATCCAATCTGAACATTCCCGGCTTCGAACAGCCGTGGGAGTCGCCGTACGGCAAACCTTCACGCATCGTCTCCGCCTTGCAGATCATGCTGGAAGGACCGATCGGCGGCGCGGCATTCAACAACGAATTCGGCCGTCCGAATCTGGCCGGTTATTTTCGCACCTTCGAAGAGAACATCAGCGGCGAGATGCGCGGCTATCACAAGCCGATCATGCTGGCCGGCGGGGTCGGCAACATCTCGGCGATACACACCCACAAACACGAATTGCCGGTCGGCGCGCTGGTGGTTCATCTGGGCGGCCCCGGCATGCTGATCGGTCTGGGCGGCGGCGCCGCATCCAGTATGGATACCGGCAGCAACGCCGAGAATCTCGATTTCGATTCGGTGCAGCGCGGCAATCCGGAGATGCAGCGCCGCGCGCAGGAGGTGATCGATCGCTGCTGGGAAATGGGCGCGAACAATCCGATTCTGTCGATACACGATGTAGGCGCGGGCGGCATGTCGAATGCGCTGCCGGAACTCGTGCACGGCGGCGGGCGCGGTGCGCGTTTCGAGTTGCGCAAGATACCGCTGGACGAGACCGGCATGTCGCCCAAGCAGATCTGGTGCAACGAATCGCAGGAGCGCTATGTGCTGGCGATCGCGCCGGAACGGCTGGAAGAATTCCGTGCGCTGTGCGAGCGCGAACGCTGCCCGTTCGCGGTGGTCGGCGTCGCGACGGCGGAAGACCAGCTTACCGTGCATGACAAGGAGTTCGGCGACTATCCGGTGGACATGCCGCTGTCGGTGTTGCTCGGCAAGCCACCCAGGATGACGCGCAATGTGGTGCGCGAAACGCCGCGGTTGACCGTCTGCGATACCGGCCAGATCGCGTTGAGCGAGGCGGTCGAGCGGGTATTGCGTCTGCCGTCGGTGGCGAACAAGACCTTCCTGATCAGTATCGGCGACCGTACCGTGGGCGGCATGACGGCGCGCGACCAGATGGTCGGACCGTGGCAGGTGCCGGTGGCCGATGTTGCAGTCACGCTGATGGGTTTCAGCACGCATCGCGGCGAAGCATTTGCGATCGGCGAACGCACGCCGCTGGCGCTGGTGAATGCGCCGGCCTCCGGTCGGATGGCGGTGGGCGAGGCGATCACCAACATCGCGGCGGCGCGCATCGACAAGATCGGTGACATTAAACTCTCGGCGAACTGGATGGCTGCCGCCGGGCATCATGGCGAAGATGCCGCACTGTTCGACACGGTGCGCGCGGTGGGCATGGAACTCTGTCCCCAGCTTGGCATCAGCATCCCGGTCGGCAAGGATTCCATGTCGATGAAGACGGTATGGCAGGACGGCGCGGAACAGAAATCTGTCACCGCGCCGCTGTCGCTGATCGTGACCGCATTCGCGCCGACTCCCGATGCGCGCGAGACGCTCACACCGCAGCTTGCGCCTTTCATGGATACCACGCTATTGCTGATCGATCTGGGTCAGGGAAAAAAACGCATGGGCGGCTCCGCATTGGCCCAGGTATTCAAACAGGTCGGCGATGTCGCGCCGGATGTGGACGATGCGCTGGTGCTCAAAGCCTATTTCGGGCTGATACAGGAACTGAACACCGAGGGCAAGTTGTTCAGCTATCACGACCGGTCGGACGGCGGGGTATTCGTGACATTGTGTGAAATGGCTTTTGCCGGCCATATCGGCCTGTCCATCAATCTTGACGAGATGCACGGTGACACCTTGCGCGTCCTGTTCAATGAAGAGTTGGGCGCCGTGATACAGGTACGCAACCGCGACGCGCAGCACGTGATCGAACTGGCGCATGACGCGGGTCTGAAGAGCGTGCAGAAGATCGCTACGCTGAACCAGACCGGCATGATCGAGATCATGCGCGGCGGCGAAAAACTGTTCAGCGAAAGCGGTGTGAACCTGCAACGCATCTGGTCGGAGACCAGCTTCCAGATGCAGAAGCTGCGCGACAATCCGGATTGTGCCCGGCAGGAGTTCGACCGTCTGCTGGATGCCGCCGATCCGGGCCTGCACGTCAAATCGACCTATGAATTGAACGAGAATATTTCCCCGTTGCTGCTGCTTACCCGGCCGAAGATCGCAATCCTGCGCGAGCAGGGCGTGAACGGCCAGATGGAAATGGCGGCTGCATTCGACCGTGCCGGCTTTGCCGCGGTGGACGTGCACATGAGCGACATCATCAGCGGGCGCGTTTCATTGCGCGACTTTGCGGGCATCGCTGCGTGCGGCGGGTTCTCCTACGGGGACGTGCTGGGCGCGGGAGAGGGCTGGGCAAAATCCATCCTGTTCAATTCCCGTGCGCGCGACGAATTTGCCG
>CAZCKZ010000161.1:0-1774 GCA_964499395.1 uncultured Gallionella sp.
TTCATCTTTGCCGTGTTGCGGATAAACGGCAACGCCTATACTCGAGCCGATTCCGAGCGTGTGCCCGGCCAGCTCAAAGGGCTGGTTCAGCGAAAGTCGTATTTTCTCCCCGACCTTGCCGGCATCGGCCGCAGATTCGATCGCCGGCAACAATATCACGAACTCATCGCCGCCTATCCGCGCGGCAGTGTCTGAATCGCGCAGGCAATTCTGAATGCGCACCGCAACTTCCTTCAACAGCAGATCGCCCACACCGTGACCGTAAGTGTCATTGACCGGTTTGAATTTGTCCAGGTCGATGAACATCAGCGCCAGATGCGCTTTGTTCCGCTGTGCGGATGCGATTGCCTGGTGCAGACGGTCGTCGAACAGCGCCCGGTTGGGCAGGTGGGTGAGCGCATCGTACTGCGCCATGTGCTGCATGTGCTCCTCTCTATCCTTGCGCTCGGTGATGTCGGTGGAGATGCCGCACAACGCATGGATGCTGCCGTCCTCGCGCAGCAGCGGAAGCTTGACCGACAGGAAAACCTCGGCCACGCCGGTAAGAATATTGAAGCTGGTCTCCTCGGTCTGGATCGTTTCTCCTTTCTGCAAAACCCGCAAATCGTCCTTGCGCATGTTTTCCGCAGTATCGGCATCGAAGAATTTATGGTCGTCATAGCCAACAATCTCTTCCATCGGCGCATCGAAGCGCTCGCGCAACAGCCGGTTGGCAAACAGGTAGCGGCCCTGTGTATCTTTCGTATAGATATAAGCGGGGACGTTTTCCAGAATATCGGATAGCAGTTTCTCGCTGTCCTTGAGTGCCTGGTCGGCATAGCTGCGTCCCAGCGCCACTTCAGCCAGGTTGGCGGTTTGCTCGATCAGGCGAATTTCTTCATCGGCCGGCCGGTGCGCCTGACGATGATAAATTGCGAAGGTGCCAAACACTTTTCCGGAAGCCGAGCAGATCGGTTCCGACCAGCACGCACCCAGCCCTGCCCTGCCGGCGAGTTCTTTATAGGACGCCCAGTAAGGATGGGTGCGAACGTCTTCAACGATGACGCGCTGTCCGGTAAAGACTGCCGTGCCGCAGGAACCGGCACCGATGCCGATCTCGATTCCCTCGATCGCGTCATTGTAGAAAGCGGGCAGACTGGGTGCAGCGCCGGTATAAAGGTGCCTGCCATCAATGCCGATCAGCATGATGCTGCAAAGCATGTCCGGCTGCTCCTGCTCCACGCCGCGCACGATCGCTTCCAGTATGGTGACGAGCGATGCGCCATGGGCGAGCAATTCCAGCACATGATTGCGGGTATGTTCCCGCTGCTCGGACTGTGCGCGGTCGGCGGCGTCGCGGACAAGCCTGCGCCTGATAAGTACGATGTAGAAGGCGGCGGCCAGGATGCCGCCGGCAAGCAACAGGTAGAGCACTAGCACCGTCCCGCACTCCTGCTTGCGCTGGCCGCGATGCCGCACAGCGCAACACACAGTTGCGCCCAAATCGGGAAGCGATAGACGAATGGCATAGTGCGTGCGGATTCAGCGGCCGGGTAACCAGGAAATTTATGCTACCACAGGATCGTGATTCCGGAAAAAGCTGCGCTGGCACCCGCGTGTGAATTGGCTGCGACTTTATTCAGGCTGGCAGCGTCAGCAGAAATATATTTTCCCGCAACCGGCTCAAACCGCGTTGCTGAAAGCGCGGGTTTTGCGCCAGCACGTCCAGTTGTGCCAGCAGGCGCACCCCGGCATGCTCGCGGCGCTTGAGTTCGGCCTTCAGGTCTTCGGGGCG
>CAZCKZ010000161.1:1784-4925 GCA_964499395.1 uncultured Gallionella sp.
GCCCTGCATTTCAACCTGTGGATATTCCACCGTAACGAGCAGGATTTGCGTCGCGGGCGGCAGGATGCTCACCAGGTGGCGGACATAGCGTTCGCGCATTTCGGGCGACAGCGCAATCAAGGATGCCCGGTCGTACACCGCCGCCACTTTTTTCAGGTCATCCTTGCCCAAATCAAAAAAGTCCCCGCACAGGATGCGGATACCATCCGCCTCACAAAGGTCGAATTTCCCTCGTGCATCGTGTTGCGGGGTGTAACCGTTCTCGCTGAAGAACGCCTGCACCGCGATCGCGCTCAGTTCCACACCCAGGACCTGATGACCCTGATCGCGCAACCACAACATGTCAAGGCTTTTGCCGCACAGCGGCACGAATACCAGACTGCTCCCTTCAAGGTGCAATTTCTGCCAGTACTGGCGCAAATACGGGTTGAAATCGTTTTGATGGAATCCGGTTTCTTCCCGTTCCCAGCGTTCCAGCCAGAATTCTTTTTTCAATTTTTCATCTCCGGTTTGGGCAGGAACTTGCAATGACCGGATGCTTCATCCGGTGACCGATCCGGACCCTGGTGAAGCCATCCCTGCGCGAGTCAACCCGCTCGTCACGATCTGTCGAGAAGGGCCGCATCAAGAAATGACAACAGCACATCAATGGGCCAGGAAGATAAACCAGATCAGGCCGCTGACAACCAGAAATACCGTGGCGAAAATGATCAATTTTTGCAATATATCCATATATTCTCCTGGTTAAGCTGCTGTGAATCAAAACGGGAATGCGCCTTTTTACAACTCCTCTATTTACAACTCGTTAGTCCAGCCATGGTTACCATGGAATCACCTGGCCATCATAAGCGAAGAACTTTCCTGAATCGGCCGGCTCAAGTTCGCTTATCACTTTCCGCATGCCGGACACGCTTTGCTCGGGGGAGATCATTGCATTCGGCCCGCCCATATCAGTCTTGACCCATCCGGGATGGAACACGACAGTAGTGATTCCGAATGCCTTCAGGTCGATTGCGAGACTTTTCACGACCATGTTGACCGCGGCTTTGCTGGAACGATAAAGGTAACTGCCGCCCCCGCTGTTGTCCGCAATGCTGCCCATTTTGCTGGTGATGGTCACGATGGTCTTTTGCTTGCCGCGGGCGATTTGCGCGGCGAATGTCTCGGCCATCTTGAGCGGCGCCATGGTATTGATGCGGAACGCTTGCATCCATTCCGCATAATCGGTATGGCCAAACCCGCTTTTATCGGATTCCGGATAGATGCCGGCGTTGTTGATGAGCAGGTCTATCGATTCATCGGCCAGAATCTGCGCCAGCCGATCGATCTCCACGTGATCGGCGACATCAAGCGCATGAACTTTTATCAGTTCGGGATTTCGGGACGCCAGTTTGTTGAGTTCATCGGATTTTTCCGGATAACGGCTGCAAGCCAGAACACGCCAGCCATCTGCGGCATATTGCCGGCAAAACTCCAGCCCGATTCCGCGGTTGGCGCCGGTGATCAATGCGGTTTTCACTGCGGTCCTCCGTTGTTGTTCATGATTTCAGACATTACCCTGTCCGTCAGGGTTTGACGAAACGCAGCGCAAACTTATCCGTCGGGATCGTCATGTTGAAGAAGGCCTTGTCACGCGGATCGGCCGGATTTTTCATGAAATAACCTTCCTTTTCCAGCCGGAATCCTGCTTGCCGTTCTTCGTCCAGTACCACCTTCTCTTCGATACGGTGCAGCGTTTTTGCAACCGAGATACCGCTGCCCGGCTTGGCAGAGTGATCCAATATAACCAGATGCCCTCCCCGCTTCAGCGCATCGAACAGATGCCGGTTCATCTTTTCCCGGTCAACCGGCATATAGGCGATATCGTGGTAATTCATGATCAGGGTGATCAAATCCAGCTTGGGCGCATTATCAGGTATCGGATCTTCAAAAGGCTTCACATCCGGAACGATGTTGGCCTGAGGATGCATGGACAAGCGCTGCTGCAATACCCGCGCCAGCTCGGGTCCCTGCGCCCAGACCGTTCCCTTGCTTCCGACAACCAGCGCCAGCAATTGCGTGGTGTACCCGCCGCCAGCCGCAATATCCAGCACCCGCATGCCGGGTTGCACTCCGGAGAACTGCAAAAACTCGAGCGGCTTGCGCTTGGCATCGGCATTCCTGTCATCATCGGTTCGTATCGGGCTGGCAACCGCCTGCCGGTAGATTTTGTACAAAGCTTTCGGGGTCTCAGATTGAGGTGCTGCGAAACTGTTCGCCGCGCATGCCAACCCCAAACCGGTGAATATGACCGGAAGCCATCGCAATCCCGTACAGCATGGTGATCTCGACATAAACCCTCCTTCAAACGATATTTTCAACTTGCAAAACCGGCACCCACTTTTCCATCCCGAACGCCGCCAACAAGCGGGAAAAAAGTATACTCTGCTATCTGCATTTTCGGCCAACCGATAAATTTTGTAACAAAATCGAATGCTGCGTCCTTCCGCTCTTTCGACCCGGCCGCGAGCTGACCGGGCAATATATCGCATGGGGTATGTTGGGCACGAATGGCCGCGCGAAGCCGGGAGCAGGCATCAATGGTCGGCCGCATTAACCGCGTGCTGACATAGTTCAGTCAAATCGGGCTCCGCTATGTAATTACATTGTGTAATATCTGATCGCAATGACTACCTTTGAGCGCAAATTCGTCCGCCTGTGCGGGCTTTCGCCGAGTCTGGTGCTGGGCACGGCATTGCTGTTTCCGTTGAAATCACTTGGTGCAGAACAAACTGCCGAGCAGGTACCGGAAACCGGTATCCTTGCTTCCATGGATGCGCCGCGCGATTACTTGTCCGGGAAGATAGTCAGTTTCGCAACCGGTATCGATCGCTTCTTTGGTAATGATCGCAATTACCAGGAAAGCAATAAAAGCGTCGTTCAACTGGACTTGGCCAGAGCGACAGGATATGGCGGCGATCGCAAACTCGTGCTTTCGGCAAGGGCCAATCTGAATTTGCCTTCCACGGAAAAGAGATTGCATCTGCTGATCGAGTCCAACCCCGATCAGAACATCAGCGGTGAGCCGACGACAACCCAGAATACCGCCATCAACAATCAGGTTTCCGGGCCGCAGAGTTATGGCCTGGCTTTGCGCTATGA
>CAZCKZ010000162.1:0-4883 GCA_964499395.1 uncultured Gallionella sp.
TCCTTTTTTGTAGTTGTTAAACACCAATATCAAATCGCATGCGGTCATTTTATCGCGTTGCCGAATATCCACTTCGGCAATAGCTCAGGCAACGCGATCATGGGGCTCGCGGCCGGCGGCGATCGCATCGAGATTATCCAGCGCGCGGTAGCCCATCGCATCACGGGTTTCGACTGTCGCGCTGCCGATGTGCGGCAGCAGGAAGGTATTTTCCAGTTCCCGGTAAGCGGGATGGATATGGTCGGGCTCGCCGTTGAACACGTCGAGTCCCGCCGCGGCGATCTTGCCCGAGCGCAGTGCGGAGACCAGCGCATCGTCGTCGACCACGCTGCCGCGCGCGGTGTTCACCACAATCGCGCCGTCGGGGAGCAGCGCAATGCGCTCGGCATTGAGCAAGTGGTGCGTCTCGGGCGTGGCCGGACAATGCAAAGCCAGATAATCACAGTGCGGCAGCATCGCCTCGACGGTATCAAAATAAGTTGCACCTTTTTCAAGCTCGGGGGCCAATCGGCTGCGATTGGAATACAGGATGGTCATGTCAAAGCCGCGGGCGCGCTGTGCGGTGGCCTGGCCGACCCGTCCCATGCCGACGATGCCGAGCCGTTTGCCGGTTACCTGCTTCCCGATCATGAAGGTGGGGCTCCACGTTTTCCATTTTCCGGCGCGTATCAGGCGCTCGCCCTCGCTGGCTCGCCTGGCCGCGCCGAGCATCAGCAACATGGCGATCTCGGCGGTGGCATCGGTCAGCACGTCGGGTGTGTTGGTGACGACGATGTTGCGCGCCCTGGCTGCGGCAAGATCGACATAGTCGACGCCGACCGAGAAACAGACGATGGCCTTGATTGATTCCGGCAAGCGCGCGATGACGTCGGCGGATAGCTTTTCGGTATGACAGGGCAGGAGGATGTCGGCACCCTGCGCCAGCGCAATCAGTTCATCGGTCGAGTACAGTCTGTCGTCCTGGTTGAAACGGGGCTCGTAATCGCGGCGCAACCGGTCTTCCACGGCTTGCGGCAGTTTGCGGGTGACTAAAACCACTAATTTTTTGTTCATCGACGGGCCTCCGCGCAACAGATAAAAAGAACCGCAATATTAACAACATTACGTTGTTGCGAGTCATGAAATCAGTTCGCGCATCAGGAGGTGAGGTCCAGCATGCTCTCCGCCTGAAGTCATGCCGTCGCGCAGGAGACGTGCCGAAGACAGCGATGCGAAGTTGTGCTTAAATGTATTTTTATTTGCCATTTTTATTTCTTCGGGGGAGGTGCCACAATGCCACACGCAATCAGAGTTCATCAGACCGGCGGTCCCGAGGTGTTGCAATGGGACGATGTCGAGGTCGGCGCGCCTAGTCCCGGCCAGGTCAGGCTGAAGCAAACCGCTGTCGGGCTGAACTACATCGATGTCTATCACCGCATCGGTCTCTACCCGTTGCCGCTGCCTTTCGTGCCGGGCATGGAAGCAGCGGGAATCGTCGAGTCGATCGGCGACGGTGTCTCTCATCTGAAACAGGGAGACCGGGTCGCGTACTCATCGGTGATCGGCGCCTATGCCGAAACCAGGCTGATCGCCGAGGATAGAGTGGTCAAGCTGCCGGATTCCATCGACGACAAAACGGCGGCGGCCATGATGCTGCAGGGCATGACCGCGCGCTATCTGATCCGCGACATCTACAAGGTCGGTCCGGGCGACACCATCCTGATACACGCCGCGGCCGGCGGTGTCGGCCTGATCGTCTGCCAGTGGGCCGCCGCACTGGGCGCGACCGTGATCGGCACCGTATCCAGCGACGAGAAGGCCGCGCTGGCCAGGGCCAACGGCTGCCACTATCCGATCGTCTATACCCGCGAGGATTTCCAGGAGCGGCTGCTCCAGATCACCGGCGGGGAAAAGCTGTCCGTGGTCTACGATTCGGTCGGCAAGGATACCTTCATGAAATCGCTGGACTGCCTGCGGCCGCGCGGCCTGATGGTACTGTTCGGCGCGTCGTCGGGCCCGGTCCCGCCGCTGGATCTGTCGCTGTTGGCGCAAAAGGGTTCGTTACTGGTCACCCGGCCGACACTCGCCACCTTCGTCGCGACCCGCCCCCTGCTGGAGGAAAATTCGGCGGACCTGTTCTCCGTGGTCGGCTCGGGCGAGGTAAAGATTCACGTCAACCAGACCTATCCGTTGCAGGACGCAGCGCAGGCGCACCGCGATCTCGAAGCACGCAAGACCACCGGGTCGACCGTTCTGACCGTGTAACTCCCCGGCTTCGGCCAGGCCGCAATGTGTAGCTCACATTGTGACTGCAATAAAAGCGGAAACTGCCGCCACTTTGAAAGGAGCCGCAATGACTGAAAAAATTCTCGCATCCTCATCGCGGCTACTACAATAGATTAAAAAGGCGGCCTGAAGGCCGCCTTTTAACAACTACCAGCGCTGGGAGCGTTTAGATCTTGCCAGCCTTAACAGCTGCAAAAAGTGCTTTTGCCGCTTCATCTTCATGTCCCTTAATCAAGTGCTTATACTGTGCTGTCATAAGGGCCGCCTGGTGCTTAAACTTGGGCTCGGTGCTTGCAATTTTGCGATCTTCCACCTTGAAGCCAGACTTGAAAACCTTCGCCAGAGCTGCCTCACTGCCATATTTCTCTGCAACTCTTTTCCATGCAGGTCCTACAACATCACGATCAACCTTGTGGCAAGCCTTGCATGGTGCAGTTGAGAAAGCGCTCGCCGTTGCAGATACAGCCATCAATCCAACGGCAGCTACCAAAAGCGTCAATGATTTTTTCACTCTATATTCCTCCCTTATGTAAATCCGATATCAAAAAAACAGGGTAATTAATGAATTTAATTACCCCGAATGCTAAGTACGTATGGAGAGACTATGAAACGTACCGGCTTTCAATATATCACAATAATTGAGATGGATATCTATCACAATGTTAATAAAAGTTACAACTGATCGCAGGTGGCAAAAAGTCCGGATGCCCGGTTTCGGGCTGCGAATTTAGATAATCATTTGTCGCTTGTGGTTCGTAAACAGACTGTTTGTAGCTACTAACACCTTTGTCCGCCCTACATTCGAAAGCAGCCGGACGCTCCCTTGGGTTCTGTACAAAAAAAGGCCTCACTCGTTTCCTGGCGGGGCCTCGCATTTTCAACTCTTTATACTGGCGGCCTGGACGAATGCCGGGCATTTTTTGTTTCAGATCACGTTCAAGACTGCACAACTGCGGGGGGATACAAACTCAATCCCCCAAGGCCACCTCCAGTTCAAGCCAGCTTTCTTCCAGCTCCGCCACCTTCGCTTCCAGGCGGGCATGCGCCGCGTTCAGCTCGGTGATCCTGTCGCGGTCGGGGCTGGCGTAGGTGGCGGGATCGGTGAGTTGCCGGTTGACCGCGGCGAGCTCTGCCTGTGCGGCGGCCAGCGCGGTTTCGAGTTTGCCCTGTTTGGACTGTAGCGCCTTGCGGTTGGGCCTGGGTGCGTTTTGCGCGCGCGGCTTTTCCGGTTTGGCTTGGGCGACTGCCTCGCGCGGGCGGCGGGTCTCGATCCAGCTCTTGTAGTCTTCCAGGTCGCCATCGAACAGTTTCGCTTCGCCATCGGCGACCAGCCACAGTTCGTCGGCCACCGCGCGGATCAGGCTGCGGTCGTGCGACACGATCACCACGGCGCCGGTGTATTCTTCCAGCGCGATGGTGAGCGCGTCGCGCATGTCCAGGTCGAGATGGTTGGTGGGTTCGTCGAGCAGCAGCAGGTGCGGCTTCTGCCATGCCAGCAGCGCGAGCGCGAGGCGGCTTTTCTCGCCGCCGGAAAATGTCGCCACCGGGCGGTCTTCGCTGTCGCCGGCCAAACCGAAGCGGCCGAGGAAGCTGCGCAACGCCAGTGTGGTTTCCCTGGGCGCGATGCGTTCCATGTGTTGCAGCGGCGTGGCGGCGCTGTCCAGATTTTCCAGCTGGTGCTGGGCGAAGTAGCCGATGCGAATGTCGGGGGTGATCTCCAGCGTGCCCGAGGTGGGCTGCAACTCGCCGACAAGCAGCTTGATCAGCGTTGATTTGCCCGCGCCGTTGGGGCCGAGCAGCGCGATGCGCGCGCCGGAACGCAGCACCAGGTCGATATTCCTGAACAGTGTCTTGTCGCCATAGGCGAAGCCCATCTTGTCCGCGCGCATCAATAAATCAGGGCTGCGATCCGGCGCTTCGATCTCCAGTTCGAAATGGCCGTCGGTTACGTGCACCGGTGCGATGCGCGTGATCCGGTCCAGCGCCTTGATGCGGCTTTGCGCCTGCTTGGCCTTGGTGGCCTTGGCGCGGAAGCGGCGCACGAAGTCTTCCAGATGCGCGATCTTTTCCTGCTGCTTGTTGAACGCCTGGTTCTGCTGTGCGATCTTCTCCGCGCGGGCGCGTTCGAAGTCGTCATAATCCCCGGTGTAGCAGTCCAGGGTCCGGTCGTGCACATGGGCGATGCGGTTGACGCAGGCATTGAGGAATTCGCGGTCGTGCGAGACCAGCAGGATGCTGCCGTCATAGTGCGCCAGATATTGCTCGAGCCACAGGATGGCTTCGAGATCGAGATGGTTGGTGGGCTCGTCCAGCAGCAGCAGGTCGGCCCTGTGCATCAGCGCGCGCGCCAGGTTCAGCCGCATGCGCCAGCCGCCGGAGAAACTGGTCACCGGTCGCTCCAGCGTGTCGTTGGCAAAACCCAGCCCGTTCAGCAGTTGTGCGGCACGGGCTCCGGCACCGTAGCCGTCGATGGCTTCGAAGCGCTGTTGCGCATCGAACCATGCCGCATCGTGATTTTCCTTTGCCAGTGTTTTTTCCAGCAGGCGCAGCTCCACATCGCCGTCGAGCACGAACTCCAGCGCGGGCTGGTCGGAACTGGCGATCTCCTGCTCGACGAA
>CAZCKZ010000163.1:0-4877 GCA_964499395.1 uncultured Gallionella sp.
GCAGGAACCGGCTGAGAATCCGCCTTTGACACCACCAATCAACAAACCCGAATGAGTACCGGCGAAAGTTTCATCGCGCATCTGGTCGAATTGCGCACTCGCCTGGTGCACGCTGTAGTGGCCGTGCTGGTAGTGTTCGTATGCCTGTTTCCGTGGGCGTCGAAGCTCTATACTTTGCTGGCGGCACCGCTGTTGTCCAAGCTGCCCAAAGGCGGGCAGATGATCGCCACCGACGTCACCACGCCATTCTTCGTGCCGCTTAAAGTGGCCTTGATGGCTGCTTTTCTCATTGCGCTGCCTTACATCCTTTATCAAATCTGGCGATTCGTCGCACCGGGTTTATATGAGCACGAAAAACGTCTGGTGTGGCCGCTGATCATTGCCAGCACGATATTGTTTTTTTGCGGGATGACCTTTGCCTACTTCGTGGTGTTCCCGATCGTATTCGGCTTCATCACCGCCAGCGCCCCGCTGGGCGTGGCAGTGATGACGGACATCGACAAGTATTTGAGTTTCGTGCTCACCATGTTCATGGCATTCGGCATGACCTTCCAGGTGCCGGTGGCCGTGGTGCTGATGGTGCGCATGGGTTTCGTTACGGTAGCAAAATTGCGTGAAATCCGCCCCTACATGGTGGTAGGGGCGTTCGTGGTGGGTGCGATCTTCACGCCGCCTGATGTGGTGTCGCAATCCATGCTGGCGTTGCCGTTATGGCTGCTTTACGAGACGGGAATCCTGGTCGCCGTTTGGGTCGGCAAGAAGGCGGAGGAAGAAACAGAGGCGCAATAGCAGTCAGCGCGGCATTATTTTACTCAGCCACATCTTTGGGTATCGGGCGTTTGCCGATCTTCACCTGCAAATCTACGGTTGTCCCGTTGCGCACCACTTTGAGCAGGGCCACTTTGCCCGGCGTCAGGTTGGCCACCGTGTCCAGCATGGCGTTGGAATCGTCGATGCTTTTGCCGTTTATGGCAACCAGAATATCGCCGGTCTTCATGCCCGCATGCGCTGCCGGACTGTTGCTTATCACTTCGGTGATCAATACTCCTTTGGTGTCACCAAGTTTAAAGGACTCGGCAAGTTCCGGAGTGAGCTCCTGCACCCCTGCACCGACCCACCCACGCGTGACAGAGCCATGCTGGATGATTTGTTCCATGGTCTTTTTCGCGGTGTTGGCGGAAATGGCGAAGCCGATGCCGAGCGATCCGCCATTCGGCGAATAGATTGCGCTGTTGATGCCGATCAGGTTGCCGTTTCCGTCTACCAGGGCGCCGCCCGAGTTGCCGGGGTTGATTGCGGCATCGGTCTGGATGAAGTTTTCAAAAGTGTTGATGCCCAGGTGATCCCGATTGAGCGCGCTGACGATGCCCATGGTGACGGTTTCACCGACGCCGAACGGATTACCGATGGCGAGCACCATGTCGCCCACGTGTGCATGTTCAGGATGACCAAAAGTAATGGCGGGCAGGTTGCCGGGCAACTCGATCTTGATCACCGCCAGATCGGTTTCAGGGTCTGAGCCGATGACATGTGCCTTGGCCTTGCGGCCATCGGACAGCGCGACCTCGATTTGGTCGGCGGCTTCCACCACGTGCTCGTTGGTCAGTATGTAACCGTCGGGACTGACGATCACACCGGAACCAAGGCTGGAACTGGTTTGTGGTTTGGTATCGAACTGGTCGCCAAAGAAGAATTTGAATTGCGGGTCATCGATGAAGGGATTGACCGGGGTCTTGATGATGGTGCTGGTAAAGATGTTTACCACGGCAGGCATGGCTTTTTGTGCCGCCGCACTCATACCGATCGCCGGCGACCGGGCATTGTTGGCCAGTGGTGTGTTTTCATACAGGGTGACCACCCCGGTGCGTGCGGCATTTGGCAGCAATTCCGGTTTGAGGGTGTGAATGATAAACAGCAGCGCCAGCGCGATCGTGACGGTTTGGGAGAACAGAAGCCAGTGTTTACGCATGTTATGATGAATTCGACGACTTGAATATTTAAAGGGAATGTCTATGTTGCTTAGTGAATTGAGCGATTATAACGCAAGCCTGCTGCAAACCAACCTGTTCAAGGATTACTGTCCGAATGGTGTGCAGGTGGAAGGACGTGCGGAGGTGCGGCGTATCGCTACCGGGGTGACGGCTTCGCAGCATGTGCTGGATGCGGCTATTGAATGGGGCGCGGATGCGATTCTGGTGCATCACGGATATTTCTGGCGCAACGAGGAGGCAACACTGGTCGGCATCAAGAAAAATCGCATTGCGCAGTTGTTGCGCAACGATGTGAGTTTGCTGGCCTATCACCTTCCGCTCGATGCCCATGGTGGACTGGGCAACAATGCGCAACTCGGCAAATTGTTCGGTTTGACCGAGCAGGGCCGGTTCGGTGAGCAAAATATTGTATGGCTGGGTTCGTTGGAACGGCCACAAACGCTGACGCAATTTTCCCAACAGATCGCGCATGATTTGCAGCGCACGCCGCAGGTCATAGGGGATGGGGCCAGGAACATTCGAAAAGTGGCGTGGTGCAGCGGTGGTGCGCAGGGGTACTTCGAAGCAGCGATTGCGCAGGGAGTGGATGCCTACATCACCGGCGAGATATCCGAACAGAACTATCATCTGGCCAATGAGACCGGTGTCGCGTTCATCGCGGCCGGGCATCATGCCACCGAACGCCTGGGCATCCAGGCGCTAGGCGAACATCTGGCAAACCGGTTTGGTTTGGAGCACCGCTTTATCGACCAGGCCAATCCGGTTTAAATTTGTTGCAACGCATCATTCCGTTTAGTCGAGCAATTCATCGCGCAACTGTTCAAGAGAGGCAGACAGGCTGCGAGGCGCGGTAGTGTTGAGCATTTCATTGGCTTGCTCGATGGCTCCCCGGTGATCGATAAGCAATGTTGCAAATATTGTCACGACATCTTCCAGCATCTGTTCAGGGTGGCGTGCATATTTAAGCAGGAAATCCTTGCGGCGCGGATGAAAAGTGGTCCACTTCCATGCAAGGAAACTCTCATTGCTCTTGAAGCCGGCTTTTTGCAGCGACGATTTAAGATTGATTACGGAAGTCAATCCGAGCTGACTCGGCGCGGGTGCGGCGCTCCAGATCAAGCCAAAATATATGCGCCATTCCCCCCCAAGGTATTGCTGTTCCAGCATCGGTCGAAGGTAAAGCGGGCGTTCCGTAGTCAAGGTGCAATGCAGGCCAACCAAACATTCCGGTGCGTTTTTATCTTCCGTCAGCTCTACATGCCATGCTGATTCATGTGCCTTGATCAAGGTATCGAGGCGTGCAAGCAATTCCTGCCAAAAACGATTGTTCATTTGCTCGCGGAGCTGGTCCATCTGCTCGGCAACGGAAAGACCCAATGACAAGTTTTCTGTTTGGGAAAAAAAGTCCAGTATCGCCTGCTCTTCATTCATGGTGCCGTATCCGAAGTGATCCAACATTTAAAATGTATCCAAATGTTTCTGAATGTATATAAGCGGTTAATGTAATTCCGTGTGGCATATAACTATTTTCCGGGGATGTGAAAGAGAATAAATATTCAGTATTGACTTTATTTTTCAGACTGGACATTATTCAATCGTGTTGTCGCGCCGCGTTCATTAATGTGCGGAAAAAAAAGAAAAAAAACAAACACAATAATAATTAAAATCGCGAAGCAGCACATCAAAAAATAATCCGATTTACCTGTTCAGTCATTCCGGCGGAAGCCGGTGTGGGATCACATTGTTTGCCGGGGGAGCCCTTACGATGCACAGTTTCTTACGTTTGTCTTTATTGCTGCTGGGATTTTTTATTGCGGGTATCAGTTATGCGGCCGATACCCCGCAATCTGATCCGGCGGATCCCGGTGTTGAAGGTTCTGCTATCGACAAGGCTGCAAAGGAAAAGTCTGATAGTGGCGGATCAGCTTTTTCCGATTGGCTTTCAAAATACTGGGCCGAAGGCCCGGACAATATCGGTCCCGCGGTCAAGCAACCGATCGAGTTTCCGCACTTTCGCCATGCCGGCGACCACGACAAAGGCGGCATGGAGATCAATTGCATGTATTGCCACACCTATGCGCGGCGCAGTCTGGTGGCAGGTATCCCGCCCGTGCAGAAGTGCATAGGTTGCCATCAGAGCATCGACTCGGTTCGCGACAAGCCCCGTATCAAGAAGCTGTTTGCATACTGGGATGCGAAAAAGGCCATTCCCTGGAAGAAAGTGCATGATCTTCCGGATTTTGTGCGTTTCAGTCACGAGCGTCATATCCAGCGCTTCGTCTTTCAGTTAAACCGTCCGGTCCAGGAAGTTTGCGGATACTGTCACGGCAATGTGAAAACGATGACAGTGGCCCGCCGCCAGAAGTTGCTTTCCATGGGTTTTTGCGTCACCTGCCACGAAATAAATCATCCGGTTACCGCCAAAGGCGGCACACCTATTGGCAATCAGGCGTATTGGTACAGTATGCGCAAGCCTGTTATCGATGCGTCGGGCATTCTTAAGGCCCAAGGCCCGAACGACTGTTCGGTATGCCATAAATAGTTTAGAGAGGTTGTTATGATGAACAGCGAATTTGATCGGCGTGATTTCCTGAAGGTGCTTGGCTGGGGAGGCACGGCAGTTGCATTGACCGGCTGTGGTAACGGCATGGTTGAGAGCGGCAAGGAAACGGTGGTTTCATATGTAGAAACCAATGACTACATGGTTCCCAGTGTCAGCGTGTATTTCAATTCCACCTGCGCGCAATGCGATGCCGGTTGCAGTATTACCGGACGTATCCGCGAGGGACGTGTGTTGAAACTGGAGGGAAATCCAAAATCCGGGATTAATCGTGGCAAGACCTGTGGCCTGGGTCAGGCGGGGGTGCAGAACCATTACAACCCGGA
>CAZCKZ010000164.1:0-4870 GCA_964499395.1 uncultured Gallionella sp.
GTTACCCCAACTTGCAGGTTATGAGGGTCAACTTGCAAGTTATGGGTTAACCCACACAACATCACCCGCACGCCCCGATCGCCCCGCAGCTGGTGCAGAACTCGCAGCCGTCCTTCTTGATCAGCGTCGCGTTGTGGCACTCCTTGCAAAGTTTGCCGGCCAGTGTTTTGGGTCCGGCGGCTTTGCTTTTCTTGTTTGGCACTTCCATTACGCCCATGTGCTGCATCGGAAAGCCGTTCTCGTCCAGGATGCCGAGCATCGCGTAACGGTGGATGATCAGCTTGGCGACGTAGGAAACCGTCGAGGGGTAGCTTTCCATCTTGATGCCGCCGGGCACGCGCGCCATGAAATCGCCGAGCGGTTCGCCGAAGTTGAGCAGCTTGCGCAGCTTCATGCCGATCCAGGCCGGATCGATCACGCGCATGTCCAGGCTCAACACCTTGCACAATCCGTCGAGCGCGCGCGGATAGACGCCGGACAGCCACATCGAATAGGGACGGCGCTGGCCGTCGGGCAGCACCAGTTCCTTCAGCCCCACCACGAAGTCGTCGCCGGTTCCGGCATTGGCGATGTCCACCGTCCAGCTCATCGTGCCGTCGGTGCCGGTCTTGGGTTCCTTCTTCGCGAACAGCGCGTCCATCATCGGGGTGGTGGCGTCCGGGCCGGCTTCCAGCGCGCCCAGTTCCTCGATGCGGTATTTCAGCAGATGCGCGAACGCGGAAACCAGGCTGGGCATGCGCTGCACTTCGCCGTCGGGCGGCATCGGCATATCGAACGCGTCGTCGCCGGCGGTCTTCATCAGCATCTCGAGTTTCATGCGCACCCACACCTGATCCTGTGTGCGCATGTCCATCGACAGCGATTTGGCCAGCGCGCCGAGTCCGCGCGGCTGCTCCGCGCCGTTCACCCAGACCTCGAACGGATGATTGTGGCCGTTGGAGGTATGGGAAACGAAGATGACGAAGGTGCCGAGCGGATGCTTCACCACCTGCGAGACCCAGCCCTCGCTGCCATTCGGCAGTTTTGGCCGGCCCGGCCAGCGCAGCGAAGCGAGCGCGGGACTGGGGGTGACTTCAAGCACGATGCGCCTGTCCTGGTCGAATATGAAATCCTGCGGTTGCTCTTCGATCTTCTCCTGCTTGATTTCCGGCGTGACCGACAGCACCGAGCCCAGCACATTGTTCGGGCGATAAGTCGCCAGGCCTTTCAGTCCGGCTTTCCACGCTTCGCTATAGAGATTCTTGAAATCCTCGTAGGGATAGTTCTCGGGCACGTTGACGGTCTTGCTGATCGAGGTGTCGATGAACGGTGCAACGGCGGCCACCATCTTCATGTGGTCGAGCGCGGAGATCTCCAGCGCGGTGACGAAGGCGGGCGGCAGGTGGTTCATGTCGCCGCCCATGTTCTTGTACATGCGCCATGCGTGATCTTCCACCTGGTAATCCTTGGTGCCGCCTTCCGCCATGCGCTTTTTGCGCGTGTAGAACCACGAGAAGGGCGGCTCGATGCCGTTCGAGGCGTTGTCGGCGAACGCGAGGGAGATCGTGCCGGTCGGCGCGATCGACAGCAGGTGGCTGTTGCGGATGCCGTGTTCGCGGATCTTGTCCTTGATCGGGTCGGGCAGACGCGAGGCGAAGCGCGGTGCGGTCAGATACTGGTCGGCATCCAGCAGCGGGAATGCACCGCGCTCCTGTGCCAATTCCACCGAGGCGAGATACGCCTCGTCGCGCATGATGCGCGTGATGTCTTTGGCGAATGCGCGCGCCTCGTCGGTGTCGTAGCGCAAGCCCAGCATCACCAGCGCGTCACCCAGCCCGGTAAAGCCCAGCCCGATGCGGCGCTTGTTCTGCGCTTCCAGTTGCTGCTCCGGCAGCGGCCATGCGGTGACATCCAGCACGTTGTCCAGCATGCGCACCGCGACGCGCACCAGTTGTTTGAACGGTTCGTGGTCGAAACCGGCATGCGCCGAGAACGGGTTCTTGACCATGCGCGTCAGGTCGATGGAGCCGAGGCAGCAGCAGCCATAGGGGGGAAGGGGCTGCTCAGCG
The DNA here is from genome assembly GCA_964499395.1 of uncultured Gallionella sp. Classification (GTDB taxonomy): domain Bacteria; phylum Pseudomonadota; class Gammaproteobacteria; order Burkholderiales; family Gallionellaceae; genus Gallionella. Next base: position 2,049 of record CAZCKZ010000164.1, read on the forward strand.
CAGGGATTGGTCGCTTCGATAACCTCGCAGTAAGACAGGTTGTTGTCGCGGTTCATCAGGTCGATGAACAGCACGCCCGGTTCGGCGTGGTCGTAGGTGCTCTCCATGATCTGCTTCCACAGATCGGCTGCCTGCACCTTGTGATACACCCACTTGCCATCGGCGCGCTGGGTTGCGCCTTGTGCCTTGAGCGCTTCGGAAGGTTCTGCGCGGTGCACCAGTTCGAACGGTTGGTTGTTCTCGACGGCGTGCATCAATTCGTCGGTCACGCCGACCGAGATGTTGAAGTTGCGCAGGTCGCCCTGGTCCTTGGCATGGATGAAGCGCTCGATGTCGGGATGATCGCAGCGCAGCACGCCCATCTGCGCGCCGCGCCGCGCGCCGGCCGATTCGACGGTCTCGCAGGAGCGGTCGAACACGCGCATGTAGGAGAGCGGTCCGCTGGCACGGGAATTGGTGCCCTTGACCTGCGCGCCCTCGGGACGGATCGACGAAAAATCGTAGCCGACGCCGCCGCCGCGCCGCATGGTTTCGGCGGCCTGCTGCAGCGCATCATAGATGCCCGGCTTGCCGTCGGTGACGCCGGAGATCGCGTCGCCGACCGGTTGCACGAAACAATTGATCAGGGTTGCCTGGTTCTTCAGTCCGGCTGCCGAGTTGATGCGGCCGGCGGGCACGAAACCGTCCTCCTGCGCGCGGAAGAACACCTCTTCCCAGTGCTCGCGCTGTTCCGGGTTTTCCGCCTTGGCCAGGCCGCGCGCGACACGGCGGCGCACATCTTCGACCGATTGTTCCCCGGGTTCGGCGTATTTTTCCAGCAATACTTCGGTGCTGATCTCTTGGGTCATTGGCACGGTTCCTTGAGTAGCTGCATTCTCCGCCATTTTATTGGCAAGATCGCTGATTATTTGCTGGGCGGATACAGGTTTTTCGGAAGTGCTGCCGGTGGATGATGAGCTGGTGGATGGTGAATGGGGAACGCTTTCGATTTCAAGCACGATATATGACTCCCTGTGGTTGCGCGGGATACTTTGTCCCGAAAAACAAAAAACCACTATAGATAGTGGTCGACCGATAAATTTCGACTAATTGTAGGGTGCGGAGGTATTTTTGCAAGCAGAAATTTTGGTCGATATTTTTTGGCTTGGATCAACAATAACTTAGCCGAAAAAATAAAAGGCAGGGCATGCAATTTGCTGGCTGGCCGGCAAACTGCGGTTCAGCCGGTATGCCCCGGATTAGTGCATGGCCGGCCTGGCCGCCCGGGTTTCCCTGGCAAGTTCGCCGCGAAATTTTTCGAGCTTGTCATGGAAGTCGTCCGACTCGCCGTAATCCAGAAAATGTTTGTAACGGGAATGTGCACCGAGCACCTTGTGTGCGTGTTTGATCGGGCAGAAATATTGTTCGGTGCGTGCCGTTATTTCCTGCGCATAACCAGCAGACCCACCGCGTAAGAGCAATACAGGCAATGTGCCTTTTCGATGAAGTTCAGATACTGCAGTTGCTGATGGTCGAACAGCATGTAGTCGGCATGTTTCACCCTGGCGATGCGATAGACCGGAAAGCAGACCCACTGATACAGGGTTACACACAGATCGAACAATACCATCGGCACGCACATCCCGTAGATTAACGGCATGGTCAGGTAGTTCTGCGGACGGATGGTCAGGAACCAGCGGAACACGCCCAGTTTGACGCGCCGGTGCGCTTCACTGAAGGATTGTTCGAATTCCACGCGCTTGCCTTCGATCCGGTAGCCGATCCGGTTTTCCGTGGCTTCGGTCGCGGCAATCAATTCGGCTTCCAGCTTGCCGATCTGGTCGATGATCTGGCGTATCTTTTGGTTCATGGCAATCCTTGAGGTAAGCGTGAAGCCTGGTTGTATTGCCACACTGTTGCCGGTGCACCGGCAACAGGATCAGTTTGCCAACAGATTGATCAGTCCGTCCAGCCCGACAAAATTCAAGGCATAGCTGGCCTGCCCGCGCACCACCGGCTTTGCATGGTAGGCGATGCTGATACCCGCCTGTGCCATCATTTTCAAATCGTTCGCACCGTCGCCCATCGCGATGACCTGTTCGAGCCTGAGATTCAATTCTTCGCGTATCTTCACCAGACAGTCGGCCTTGCCTTGCGCATCGAAGATTTTGCCCCGCACCTTGCCGGTGAGTTTGCCGTTGGCGGTTTCCAGTGTGTTGGCGCGGGTGTAGTCCAGACCCAGTCTGGCCTTGAGGCGTTCGGTGAAGAATGCGAAACCCCCGGATACCAGCAGCGTCCTGATGCCGCATTCCTTCAATTTGGCGAGCATGATCGCGGCGCCGGGATTGAGTTGCAGCCGTTCATCGTAAACGCGTTGCAGCGCGGCTTCGTCCAGCCCTTCCAGCAATGCGACACGGCGGCGCAGGCTTTCGGCAAAATCGATCTCGCCGCGCATCGCCGCCCCGGTGATCGCCGCGACCTGCGGTTTCAGCCCCTGCATGTCGGCGATCTCGTCGATGCATTCGATGGCGATCAGCGTCGAATCCATGTCCATCACCAGCAGGCCGAAATCCGCCAGTTTCCGGTCGTTCGGCACGAAGCCGTAGTCGAGCCGGTTCGCCATGCAGTAGGGCGCGATCTCGTCGTGCGCCCGTGCTGCAGTCAGGCGAAAGGCGTGCTCGGCGATCTGCTCGCGCTGCCTGCTCTGCGCCAGTCTGGCGAGATGGTCGAGATGCGTCATGGCTAACGGGTGGACAGACTGGATGACAAGGTTCATGTGTTCGGCAGGTAACAAAAATTTAATGTTTAGCACGGGTCTTGCTATGCCGGTGTATTCTAATTCA
>CAZCKZ010000165.1:0-2578 GCA_964499395.1 uncultured Gallionella sp.
CTGGGCCAGACCGAAATTCAGGCAAATGGATTTTGCGTGGCCGACATGCAGGTAACCGTTCGGCTCCGGCGGAAAGCGCGTGACGATGCTGCGGTGTTTGCCGCCGGCCAGATCGGCCTCGATAATCGTGCGGATGAAGTTGGACGCGGCGGGTTGTGGCGTGCTGCTCATATGGGGATATTCTTGGTTTGTATCAATCAATGATTTGCGCGGTGGATTTTACCCGAAATCGGGCGCCGCCCGGGACAGACATTAACTGTGAAAATGTAACGTTAATTTGGTAGAATCGGCTCCGATTCAAACAACTCCGTGCGCCTGGAGAGATCGTCGCGGGCTTGTGGCATGTCATCCGGAACTGAACCACTATGAATATTGTCAAGCATTTTTTCCGCCTTGCCGCGCTGTTCGCCAGCGCGTTGCTGTTGTGTAGCGGCCCGGTTGCGCATGCCGATGAAATGGGTGACGCCAACAGGCTGTTCAAGCAGGGCCAGCACAGCCAGGCGCTGGACAAGGTAAACAATTATCTCGCCAACAAGCCGAAAGATGCGCAAGCGCGATTCCTTAAAGGGCTGATACTTACCGAGCAGGGCAAGACCGCTGATGCCATCAAGATATTCTCGGCCTTGACCGATGACTACCCGGACCTACCCGAGCCCTATAACAATCTCGCCGTGCTGTATGCCGGCCAGGGTAAATACGACAAAGCCAAACAGTTGCTGGAAAAGGCGATAAGAACGCATCCCAGCTATGCGACCGCGCATGAGAATCTTGGCGACATATATGCCAAGATGGCCAGTCAGGCATATGACCGCGCCCTGCAGCTGGACCAGAGCAATACCGCGACACAAACCAAGCTGGCCATGATTCAAAATCTGTTTGCCGGCGACACGCGCAATAATGACAACGTTGCACCATCTGTCCCGGGCAAAGCCGAAGCCGCACCGGTCGTTGCCGGGAAAGATCAGCCCGTTCCCGCTCACACGGCATCAGCGGTGACGCCATCGGCAACACCCGTACAAGCAAAAGCAATAGCGGCACCAGTAAAGGTAACGGCAGCCAAGCCAGCAGCGACGATTCCCCCCGAACCCGTAATCGAGAAAAACGACAGCGCGGAAATTACGCGTACCATATCGGCTTGGGCGCAAGCGTGGTCGTCCAAAAATATCGGCAAATACCTGTCGTTCTACGCAAAGGATTTCAAGACGCCGGACGGTGAAACGCGGGCTGCATGGGAAGCGGTTCGCAGGGAGCGCATCAGCACCCCAAAATTTATCCATGTAGGAATACGCATCAAGACCATATCGTTCAACGACAGCGAGCATGCCACGGTAAAGTTCCACCAGACGTACCGGGCCAGCAACTTTAAGGCCTCCGGTAACAAAACCCTGCGGATGGTGAAGTCGGGCGGCAATTGGCTGGTTCAGGAAGAACGCAGCAGGTAATCATGTTCAAACGGGCGCCGATTTTGTTGTTGCTGTGCGGCTTGCTTCCGGTCACGGTGTTCGCCGAGCCGGTTTTGCCAAATCCTGAAACGCAATTGGTGAACAGCCTGCAAGCCATCAATCGCAACCATCTCGACGTTGCGCTCAACGAGGTGGACAGTCTGTTGCGTGTCAATCCAAATTTCAAGCTCGCGCAACTGGTCAAGGGCGATCTACTGATGGCGCATGCGGGCGTGATCGATAATATCGGCAGTGCGGCAAATGCACCGCACGAAGAGATCAAGGACCTGCGCGACGAGGCGCGAGTGCGCCTGCGGCGCGTGTTGTCCCAATCGGACGCCAAACTCAGGCCGCGTTTCTTGTGGCAGCTGGATACGCAACAGAAGTACGCGCTGGTGGTTGACACCAGCCGCTCCACACTATTCGTATATCAAAACGTGGATGGCGAACCGCGCTATGTCACCGATTATTATGTCACGATCGGCAAGCTGGGTGCCGACAAATATTCCTCGGGCGATCAGCGCACCCCGATAGGGGTTTATTTCGTAAAGGCGGAATTGCCCAAGAAGCAGCTTGCCGATATATACGGCGATGCAGCCTACCCGATCAGCTACCCGAACGAATGGGATCGCAGAAACAACCGTACCGGAAGCGGCATCTGGCTGCATGGCACACCCAGTGGCACGTATAGCCGCCCTCCGCGCGCCAGCAACGGCTGCGTCGTCCTGGCAAATGCCGATCTGGAAAAACTGGCGCCTTATCTGCAGGTCGGTATCACGCCGGTCATCATCACCAACCAGATGGACTGGGGCAGCGCGCAGGACCAAGCCGAACGTACCAGCCTGCTGCAGGCAGTCGAGCAATGGCGCAAAGATTGGGCCAGCCTCGATACGGATGCCTACCTCAAGCATTATGCGCAGAATTTTTCGAGCAACAACATGGATTACCCGGCATGGGCGAAGCAGAAACATCTGGTTAACAGCGCCAAGTCATGGATCAGGGTGGGCATCACGAATATCAGCATGTTCGTCTACCCCGACCAACCCGATATGGTGGTCGTCGACTTCGAGCAGGATTACAACAGCAACAATCTGTCCAACCGGATGAAGAAACGCCAATACTGGATCAGAAAGGAC
>CAZCKZ010000165.1:2588-4781 GCA_964499395.1 uncultured Gallionella sp.
CGCATAATATGAAACGTCTGCTTGCCACACTGTTTACCCTGCTCCTCTGCTGCACAATGCAATCTTCATATTCTTCAACCCAGAACATCAATCCGACAAAGGGCAATAAAACCATGGTCAAACTGCACACCAACAAAGGCGTCATCACCCTGCAACTGGACGCCGAAAAAGCACCCGTTACCGTCAAGAATTTCCTCGAATATGTGAACAGCGGCTTTTACAGCGGCACCATTTTTCACCGCGTAATCGGCAACTTCATGATCCAGGGCGGCGGGTTTGAGCCGGGCATGAAACAAAAGAAAACCAATGCACCGATCAAGAACGAAGCCGCAAACGGCTTGAAGAACGACAAATATACCGTCGCGATGGCACGTACCGGCGACCCGAATTCGGCAACCGCGCAATTTTTCATCAACGTCAACGACAATGAATTTCTCAATTACCCCGGACAGGATGGCTGGGGCTATTGCGTATTCGGCAAAGTGGTGGAGGGCAAGGAAGTCGTGGACGCGATACGCAACGTGAAGACCGGGAACCGTTCCGGTTTCCAGGACGTGCCGCTGGAGGATGTCGTCATCACCAAGGCAGAAGTCGAAAAGTAACGTGCGCTCCCGCGCAAACGCATCTTCCATCGGGTGAAACGGCCGGCTGTCCGACATGGCAGCCTTGCCGCCCGGTCGCCGGATATCCGGCGATGAGCGGGAGGGGAGCCAATATTTACTACCCACAATAAATGTCCCACACCCTGTTCATCTCCGACCTGCATCTGAGCGCCGACCATCCGCATGGCATGGCGGCGTTCCAGCGCTTCATCGCCACGCTCGCGCCGCAAGCCGAGGCGCTGTATATCCTCGGCGACCTGTTCGAGTACTGGGCGGGCGACGACGACATTGGCGATCCTTTTCATGCACAGGTGATTGCCGCATTGCACGGGCTTGCGCAGCAGGGCGTCCGGGTCTTCCTGATGCACGGCAACCGCGACCTGCTGATGGGCAATACGCTCGCACAGGCCTGCGGCGCCACGTTGCTGCCGGACCCCACCTTGCTCGACCTGTATGGCACGCCCACGCTGATCAGCCACGGCGATACCTTGTGCACCGACGATATCGAGTACCAGAAATTCCGCGCCCAGGTGCATGACGCGAAGTTCCAGAAAAACTTTCTGGCACAGCCGCTCGCGGAACGCAAAGCCTATATAGAAATGCTGCGCCGGCAAAGCACTTCCGCCAAACAAAGCAAGGACACCGCGATTATGGATGTGAACGATGATGCGGTCGCCGCGCTGCTGCGGGAATACCGCTATCCGCGACTGATACACGGCCATACCCACCGCCCCGATCGCCACGAACACAGCGTGGATGGGCACAGCTGCGAACGCTGGGTGTTAAGCGACTGGGAGCGGAAAGCCTCGGCCTTGCGCTGCGATGCGCAGGGATGCCGCGTGCTGGAATTCTGAGGGAATGATTACAGGAGCTATTGCCTTTGTCTTCCGCCCGCGCACAGTTTCTCGCACGGTATGCCGTCGCCTTTCGGGTTCAGCGCTTTCACGCCGCAGACGGTGAGGTAATAATGTGCTTCGTCGCAGGAGTGCATTTGCGAGCAATGCTGTTTGCTGCCGCAGCTGTAATCGCCCGGTGCAAGCACCAGCGGCATAGCGGTATCCGCCGCATGCCGCTTGCGCCGCCTCAATTCGCCAGTCGGTGGTTCTGCAGTCGCCGAAGCGGCGGCCGGCGGCTGCTCCCGCAATCGGCTGGTAACGCCATAACCAGCGACTTGGCGAGCGTTGTTGGCTCGTCTAGCCGAATGGCTAGTAGTTTTATCAGTAACGTGTCGCAACCGCCACTGCCACGGCGGCACTGGATCGCTTTGCGCCCATAATCCGCGTCCTGCCTGCCGTGCCTCGTTTTCTATCGAGATGTGGCGGCGGTCACTGTGATAGTGGGAGTACTCCCACGCCATGCCGCGCCGCACCATTTCCTCGTTGACGCTGAGGCCATTCACTTCCAGTTGTGCGACAGTGCGTCCGTATTTGTCCAGCGCCAGCGGGCGTACCTGGATTTGTTTGTGCCACACCATTTCTACCAGCGAACTGCGCGAGGCTGCGCCGAAAGCCTGTTCCTTTTCCGGCGCGTCGATTTCAGCCAGCCGAATTTTTACCAATCCGCCTGCTGCGCCGATACCCTTGCGCAGAAT
>CAZCKZ010000166.1:0-4773 GCA_964499395.1 uncultured Gallionella sp.
CTTCCAGCGCAGCATGGAGCGCTACTGGTGCCTGCGCTGGTTGCAGCAGGAACAAGCTGAGGAGGTTGATGCAACCGTGTTGCGCGAAAACCTGGTGAAGCTGGACAACATTCCGCTGGTCTTCAAGGTGCCGTCGCTGCCGGAATTGCCGGCCAACACCCGGGTGCGGCTGGCTATGGTCTCGATCGACCTGCTCGACCTGAATCTGCAAACGCGCTTTATCGCAACGATAGAGGACGCTGTTTGAATACCGGGAAAAAAACGGGAGTCTTGCAGCATTTGAGAACGAGATTGTCTTTCTCGATGTATTTTTCGATCTTGCTGCACGCTTTCCTGTTGTTCGGCATCGCGCTGGTGCTGCCCGATCCGCGCAAAGCCGCAAACTATTTTCGGCCTCTGCAAGTGGTGCTGGTCAACAGCAAATCGGAATCTAAACCCTTCCATGCCGATGCGCTGGCCCAGCACAATCTCGACGGCGGCGGCAATACCGCCGAAGACCGCCAGGCCAAGAGTCCGCTGCCATCGATAAGCGACGATCCCCGATTCTCCCTCGAGCAACAAGCAAAACACGTTGCCGAACTCGAAGCGAAAACGAAACGGATGCTGACCAGGACGAAGAGCGATTACACCGCAGTGCAACAGGAGCTCAAGAAGCAGAAGAGCAACACATCCAGCAACGGCGAGGAACTGGTGCAGAAGGCCATGGAAATGGCGCGCCTCGAGGCGCAGATCGACAAGAATTGGGACGCCTACCAGAAGTTGCCGCGGCGCAAATTCATCGGCGCGCGCACGCAGGAATACCGTTTTGCCCAGTACATCGAAGACTGGCGGATCAAAGTGGAACGCATCGGCAACCTGAATTACCCTGAACAGGCGCGCCGCCAGCATATCTTCGGTAAATTGCAGCTCAGCGTCTCGATACGGGCGGATGGCAGCGTGGAAAGCATCGAGGTGAACAGGTCATCAGGCCACCCTATACTGGATGCGGCGGCAAAACGTATCGTCAGGCTCACCGCGCCCTTTTCTCCGCTGCCCCCGAGCATCACCAAAGATACCGACATACTGACCATTACGCGCACCTGGTCGTTCACTTCATCGGACCGGATGGAAAGTGAATAGCATCTTGCCGTGTTCGGGTTTGTTGGTTAAAGTGCGCGCCATGCAACGCTCCCTGTTTACCGCACTACCGCTGATTTTTGCCTTGCTGCTCGCGCAGATGGGCAGCCTGGCGCATGGCATTTCACACATTCATCCCGAGCAATCGCGGAACTCCGATCAATCGCTTCCCCATGGCAAGTATTGCGGCCAGTGCGCAGCTTACGCACAGATCGGCGGCTTGATCGGCAGCAGCAGCATCAGCTTCGCCGGCATCGAGAGTTTCGAAACGCTGCATTTTAACGAACCCGCTTCATACACTTCCATTGCGTTCGTCGCATTCGCGGCGCGCGCCCCGCCTCACTCCGCTTAAGCTTGCTCAACCGCCCCGCCGCCAGTCTGCGGGGTTTTGTCATGCCTTAATCAGGAGTCACCATGTACCGAAATATATATTGGTGCACGGCTGTTGCCGTGCTGTTGGGCAATCCGCTCAACGCCCTTGCCGCGAACGATACCGATCCATCCATAGCCGAGCAGATCCGGCAATTGAAGCAAAGCAATGCCCGGCTGGAGCAGCGTCTGCAGCAGGACGAAGATGCGGCGGTGCAGGCACCGGCGCGCAGCAGTGCCGCCCCAAGCAGCCTGAACAGTTTCAACCCCGCCGTGTCGATGGTTCTGTCCGGCACCTATGAACAACTCCAGCGCGATCCCGCCATTCCGGTAACCGGTTTTGCAATGAGTACCAACAATACCGGCTATGCGCGCGGATTTTCGCTGCAGGAATCGGAGCTGGGTATTGCCGCCGACATCGATCCGCTGTTCCGCGGCGTCGGCACGTTCTCGCTGGCTCCGGAGGGTGGTATCACGGTGGAGAATGGTTTCGTGCAAACCAGTGCGCTGGGCAATGGCCTGAATCTAAAATTCGGGCGCTTCTTCTCGGGCCTCGGCTATCTCAACGAGCAGCATTCGCACGTCTGGGATTTCGTCGATCAGCCGTTGGTGTATCGCGTGATGTGGGACAACCAGTACACAGACGACGGCGTGCAACTGAAGTGGCTGGCGCCGACCGACATGTTCGTCGAGATCGGCGGGGAATTGGGGCGCGGGCTGGGTGTCTCGGGAACAGATCAGAACAAGAATGGCGCGGGATCAAGGGTTATTTTCGCGCACATCGGTGATGACATCGGCATCGAGCAAAGCTGGCGCGCGGGTATTTCGCTACAGCAATCCAGACGTGTCGATGCGACCAGCAATGCAGTGGATACACTTGGCATGCCAATAAACAGCCTGACCAACAGCTTTACCGGGGACAGCCGGACTGCCGGGCTGGACTTCGTCTGGAAATATTCTCCCAACGGCAATATCCGCGAGCGTTACCTCAAGGTGCAAAGCGAATATTTTCAGCGCAGGGAAAACGGCCTGTTGACCGACAGCCTCGCCAATACCGGCAGCTATGCCGTCACGCAAAGCGGCTGGTATTTGCAAAGCGTGTACCAGTTCATGCCGGACTGGCGCACCGGTTTGCGCTACGACCGGCTCGATCCGGGCACGGCCAACCTGGGAGCAGGCACCCCGCCCAACATCGTCAGCAATTACGCGTTCAACCCGACGCGGCTCACCTGGATGGCGGATTACAACGCCAGTGAATTTTCGCGCATACGCCTGCAACTGGCGCACGACAATTCGCGCCAGGGGCTGGCCGACAACCAGCTGTTCGTGCAATACATCATGAGTCTGGGCGCACATGGCGCGCACCAGTATTGATAAGCGCAACCACAAAGGATAAATCATGAAGAAAACGCTCTATATGCTTTTACTGTTGCTGCTGAGCGGCAACGTGCATGCCGCGCTCAACGTGTTCGCCTGCGAACCGGAATGGGCGGCGCTCACCCGGCAACTGGCGGGCGACAAGGCCGACATCTACACTGCCACCGGGCCGCTGCAGGATCCGCACCAGGTACAGGCGCGCCCCAGCCTGATCGCCAGAGCACGCAACGCGCAACTGCTGGTGTGCACCGGTGCAGAACTGGAAATCGGCTGGATGCCGGTAGTGCTGCGGGAGTCGGGCAACAGCGCGATACAACCGGGCAGCACCGGCAATTTTGCAGCGGCGCAATATGTCACGATGCGCGAAGTGCCGACCAGACTGGATCGCGCCGACGGCGATGTGCACCCCGAAGGGAATCCGCATATCCAGACCGATGCGCGCAACTTCCTGCCGATCGCAGATGCGCTCAGCAAGCGGCTGATCCAGATCGATCCGGCCAACACTGCGTATTACCGGCAACAACTTGCCGCGTTCGACCAGAAATGGCGCGCCGCGATTGTGAAGTGGGAAAAGCAGGCCGCGCCATTGAAGGGCATACCGATTGTTGTGCACCACAAGGGCTTTGCCTATATGAACAACTGGCTGGGACTGAACGAGGTCGCCGAGCTGGAGCCCAAGCCCGGCATGGAACCGAGCGCGGCGTATCTTGGCAAGGTGTTGCATGATCTGCAGCAGCATCCGGCGCGCATGGTGGTGCGCGCCGCCTATCAGAACGAGCGGCCATCGGAATGGATCGCGGACCGCGCGCATATACCCGCCGTGGAGTTGCCTTTTACCGTGGGCGGCACGCCGCAGGCGAACGACTTGTTTGCGATGTTTGACGACACCATTCAACGCCTGCTGGCGGGGCTGAAATGAGAATGCCTTCAGAAATTCAGTTTTCGGGATTCAGCGCAAGGAGCCGCGCAGTGAGTAACGAGACATATCGAATGGATAGGCGAGGAACGAACGAGCATGCGACGCAGCGATGGGCCCGAACAATGAATTTATGGAGGTATTCTTGAACGACATCGAACTGAGTATCCTGCTGCCCGCGTTCATCGCGGGTCTGCTGGTTCTGGCGACGCACATCCCGTTCGGCATGAAGGTGCTGGAGCGCGGCGTGATCTTTGCCGATCTTGCCGTCGCGCAAATCGCCGGACTGGGCGTCATCATTGCCGGCCTGCTCGATCTGACCGGGAAGCCGCTGCTGGTGCAGGCTATTGCTGCCGCCAGCGCGCTGTGCGGCGCGGGACTGCTGGCCTGGATCGAGAATCGTCTGGCCGGCGTCAAGGAAGCATGCATCGGCCTGACCTTCGTGCTTGCCGCCAGCGGCGGTATCCTGCTGATGAGCCACGACGTGCACGCAGGCGAGCATCTCAAGAATCTGCTGGTCGGGCAGATCCTGTGGGTCAGCACCAACCAGCTGATCGCCACTGCGTTCCTGACAGTCGCATTGCTGGCGTTGTGGCAATGGAGCAAGCTGAAAACCCATTATCTGGGTTTCTACGCGCTGTTCGCGCTGGCCGTCACCGCCTCGGTGCAACTGGTCGGCGTGTATCTGGTGTTTGCCAGCCTGATCGTTCCGGCGCTGGCCACCTGGCGCGCCAGCCACCGGCGCATGCCTTATGCCTTTGCGATCGGCATTGCCGGCTATGCCGCGGGCCTGTTGCTGTCGGCATGGCTGGACTTGCCCAGCGGCGCAACGGTAGTCTGGGCGATGGCTGTCACCGGCATTGTTGCGGCATGGTTGCTTAATATGCGAAAGATAAGCTGATTTTCTTTACAATGCGCGCTTAAATCTTTGCGCGCATTCCAAATGACAGACAAGTACGCCGTCATCGGCAATCCCATCGCCCACAGCAAGTCGC
>CAZCKZ010000167.1:0-4773 GCA_964499395.1 uncultured Gallionella sp.
CAGGTAAGTCCTCACTCGCCTTTGATACACTGTATGCAGAGGGACAACGCCGTTATGTAGAGTCGCTTTCCGCTTATGCCCGCCAGTTTTTGCAATTGATGGAAAAGCCGGATGTGGACTTGATCGAGGGCTTGTCGCCGGCGATCGCGATAGAGCAGAAAGCCACTTCGCATAACCCGCGCTCCACGGTCGGCACTGTCACCGAGATCCATGATTACCTGCGTCTGTTATTCGCGCGTGCCGGCGATCCCTATTGTCCGCAACACGATCTGGTGCTGCAGGCGCAGAGTGTCGGGCAGATGGTGGATCATGTACTGGAACTGCCGCAGGACACGCGCATCATGATCCTGTCGCCGCTGGTGGTGGAGCGCAAGGGAGAGCAGCTGGATCTGTTCGACGAATTGCGTGCACAGGGTTTCACCCGATTGCGCATCAACGGCAAGGTGTATGAGATCGATGCGTTGCCGGCCTTGCAGAAAACCAAAAAGCACACCGTCGAGATTGTGGTGGACCGCCTGAAGGTCAATGTAGAATCCAAGCAGCGGCTGGCCGAATCGTTCGAGACCGCGTTGCGTCATGCAGAAGGCCGCGCTGTTGCAGTGGAGATGGATACCGGGAAGGAGCACATGTTCTCGGCCAAATTCGCCTGCCCGATCTGCAACTACTCTCTGCCGGAACTGGAACCGCGTCTGTTCTCGTTCAACAATCCGATGGGCGCGTGCCCGAAGTGCGACGGCCTCGGCAACATCCACTTTTTCGATCCCAAGCGCATCGTTGCATTCCCGACACTCAGTTTGAGCTCGGGCGCGATCAAGGGTTGGGACAGGCGCAACCAGTTCTACCACCAGTTGCTCGCCGGACTAGCCAGGCATTACAACTTTGATATCGAGCAATCCTACGAGAGTTTGCCGGAGAATATCCAGCAGGTGATTCTGTACGGCAGCGGCAAGACCAAGATCGCGTTTCAATACCTGAACGAGCGCGGCAAGCCAATTCTGCGCGAGCATGCCTTCGAGGGTGTCATCAATAATCTGGAAAGGCGCTATAACGAGACGGATTCGCCCACCGTGCGCGAGGAACTCTCAAAATATCTTAACGGCTGCGTTTGCCCGGAATGCAATGGCACGCGACTGCGCCTGGAAGCGCGCCATGTGCGCGTCGCGGATATGAACTTGTATGAGATCAGCGCGCTGCCTTTGAAACAGGCACTGACATTCTTTCAGGGCCTGAAGCTGCAAGGCCACAAGCAGGCGATTGCGGAAAAGATCGTGCAGGAAATCACCAGCCGGCTGACCTTTCTGAACAACGTCGGGCTGGAATATCTGTCGCTGGAACGTTCCGCCGAAACCCTGTCAGGCGGCGAGGCACAGCGCATTAGGCTCGCTTCGCAGATAGGCTCAGGCCTGACCGGCGTGATGTATGTGCTGGACGAGCCTTCCATCGGCCTGCATCAGCGTGACAACGACCGCCTGTTGACCACGCTGAAAAAACTGCGCGACATGGGTAACAGCGTAATCGTGGTCGAACACGATGAAGAGGCGATCCTCGCCGCCGATCATGTCGTGGACATGGGGCCGGGTGCGGGCGAACACGGCGGGCTGATCGTGGCACAAGGCACGCCCGGGGAAATCTGCGAAAACCAGCATTCGCTCACGGGCGATTACCTGACCGGACGCCGCAGCATCGCGATGCCGGAAAAGAGCCTCAAACCCGACCCGGAACGCATGATGCAGATCGTGTGCGCTTCCGGCAACAATTTGAAAGATGTGACGCTGAATCTTCCGGTCGGTCTGATGGTGTGCGTAACCGGCGTATCAGGCTCGGGAAAATCCACGCTGATCAACGACACGCTGTATCCCGCAGTGGCGCAACATCTGTACGGCAGCAACACCGAACCCGCACCTTATGCCGAGATCAGCGGCCTGGAGTTTTTTGACAAAGTGATCAACGTCGATCAAAGCCCGATCGGACGCACGCCGCGTTCCAATCCCGCGACCTATACCGGCCTGTTTACACCAATCCGCGAGCTGTTTGCTGGCGTACCGTCGGCGCGCGAACGCGGATATGGGCCGGGGCGATTCTCGTTCAATGTCAAAGGCGGACGCTGTGAATCCTGCCAGGGCGACGGCATGATCAAAGTCGAAATGCACTTTTTGCCCGATGTCTATGTTCCGTGCGATGTATGTCACAGCCAGCGCTATAACAGAGAGACGCTGGAGATTCAATACAAGGGCAAGAACGTGCACCAGATTCTGCAGATGACGGTGGAACAGGCCCATGAATTTTTCGCTCCGGTGCCTATCATTGCGCGCAAACTGCAAACGCTGCTCGATGTCGGTCTGGGCTACATCACGCTGGGACAATCCGCCACCACACTGTCCGGCGGCGAGGCGCAACGCGTCAAGCTTTCACTGGAGTTGTCCAAACGCGACACCGGCCGTACCCTGTACATACTTGACGAACCGACCACCGGTCTGCATTTCCACGACATCGCGCTGCTGCTGAAAGTAATCCACAAGCTGCGCGACCAGGGCAATACGGTGGTGGTGATCGAACACAACCTTGATGTGATCAAGACTGCCGACTGGGTAATCGACCTCGGCCCTGAAGGCGGTGACGGAGGTGGGCGCATCATCGCAGAAGGCCCTCCCAAAGAACTCACGCTGGACAAGCACAGCGTGACGGGAACGTATTTGAAACAGGCGCTCGCCAGGTAGATTGTTCGACTACTTTAATGCTGAAGATATCTGCACATATCAGCCTTCCGGATTCAGAAATCGAATTGAATGCAATTCGTGCGCAGGGTTCGGGCGGGCAGAATGTCAATAAAGTCTCCTCCGCCATTCACCTGCGCTTTGATATCAACGCATCTTCATTGCCGGAGACTTATAAAGAGAGGCTGCGGCAACTGACTGACAGGCGCATCTCCTCTGAGGGTGTGGTTATCATCAAGGCGCAGCGCTACCGCAGCCAGGAAAAGAACCGTGAAGATGCGCTTGCGCGCCTGCAGGAATTGATCGAAGCCGCGGCAATAAAACCCAAAACCCGCACCGCAACCAAACCGACCAGGGCTTCAAAAAAGAGGCGCCTGGATAGTAAAACGCAGCGCGGGCAACTGAAATCCTTGCGCGGCAAAGTTGAGGATTAGCCGGACTGCGAAATGCAGAAAGCCGGACGAATCCGGCTTTTCTGTTTGATGCTGAACGGTTGATTATTCTACATCAACCGCTGTCGCGTCTGCAGGACGATCCATCAGTTCGATCAAAGCCATCGGCGCGTTGTCACCCTTGCGAAAACCAAACTTGAGGATGCGCAGGTAGCCGCCGTTGCGTGCGGCGTAACGCGGGCCGAGCTCGTCGAACAGTTTGGAGACCATCTCGCGATCACGCAAACGGGAAAATGCCAGACGGCGGTTCGCCAGACTCGGGGTTTTTCCCAGTGTCAGGATGGGTTCTGCAACACGGCGCAGTTCCTTGGCCTTGGGCAAAGTGGTCTTGATCAGTTCATGGCGCAACAGCGACACGGTCATGTTGCGAAACATCGCCAGACGGTGACTGCTGGTACGGTTGAGTTTTCTTAAACCTAAACGGTGACGCATGATTAGCCTTTCTTGCTTCTAAATTGCTGTGCCGGTTTAAACCGCAGCGACAGGCCAGTTTTCCAGTTTCATACCCAGCGACAAATTATGCTCGGCAAGAACCTGCTTGATTTCGTTCAGTGACTTGCGTCCCAGATTCGGGGTACGCAACAGATCGTTCTCGGTGTACTGGATCAGATCGCCGATATAATGGATGCTCTGCGCCTTGAGACAGTTCGAAGAGCGCGGTGTCAGTTCGAGATCGTCAACCGGACGCAACAGGATAGGATCAACCTTGGGAGCCTGGATCTTCTCGACTATCGGCTCGGTTCCTTCCAGCGCGGCAAACACGGAGAACTGGTCCACCAGAATGCGCGCGGCATTGCGGATCGCCTCCTCTGGATCGATCGCACCATTGGTCTCGATATGCATCACGAGTTTGTCCAGATCGGTGCGTTGTTCAACACGCGCACTTTCCACGGCATAGCTCACACGGTTGATCGGGCTGAACGAAGCATCCAGCGCGATATGGCCGACTGCACGGGTCTCGTTGGGAGCCAGCCTGGAGATCGCGGACACATAACCGCGGCCTTGTTCGACCTTGATCTGCATATCCAGTTTGCCGCCGGCGGTCAGGTGTGCGATCACGTGATCGGGATTAACCACTTCGACATCTGCATTGCCGGCAATGTCAGCCGCAGTCACCACACCCTGGCCTTCTTTTTTCAGAGTCAGCACGACTTCAGGGGTATTATGCAAACGCATCACCACGCCCTTGAGGTTCAGCAGAATATCCACGACATCCTCCTGAACACCGTCTATGGTGGCATATTCGTGTAGCACACCGGCCATTTTGACTTCAGTCGGTGCGGCACCCTGCATTGAAGACAGCAGGATACGACGCAATGCATTGCCCAACGTGTGGCCATAGCCGCGTTCGAAAGGTTCCATCACCACTTTGGCCTGGGTACCGGAAATCTTCTGCACATCGATGATGCGGGGCTTCAAAAATTCATTGTTAGACATACGCTACTCCCGGGGATTACTTGGAATACAACTCAACCACGAGATGCTCGTTGATGGTTGCAGGCAGTTCGGCACGTTGCGGTTTGGCTTTATATGTTCCCTTGAGGGCCTTGGTATCCATTTCGATCCATTCCGGGAAACCACGCTGTTCGGCCGCAGCAATCGCTGCC